>NZ_BAABIQ010000009.1:0-539 GCF_039542865.1 Olivibacter ginsenosidimutans
AAGAAATTGAACTCACCTATCCCAACGGGGTGAAGATAAAAGTGCCATCGGGAGATCTGAAAACACTGTCCCAATTGATCCGTCTTTACTGATATGTTCTCACTGGGATCCTCTCACAGTTATTACCTTTACCGTGGGAATTGCGATATGCGCAAGAGTTTTGACGGGCTGTGCGGTCTTGTGGGCAGTGAGCTTGGCCGTAACCCGACCGGCGGAGAGGTGTTTGTTTTTCTCAACCGTAAACGGACGCATATCAAACTGCTGCACTGGGAGCATGGAGGCTTCGTACTGTATTACAAAAGGTTGGAAAGCGGCACCTTCCCTTTGCCCAAAAACACACTGTCCGGGGGCATCAGCTGGAGCGATCTGATCCTGATGGTGGAAGGGATCGAGGTGGTAAAGAGCAACCGTCGCAGGAGATTTTCACCATCGAAATAATTACTTTTTTTTTGCCGTTCAGGCCGTTTTTGTTTATTTTTAGACATGCAAACGGCACTGGAAACCCTATCAAAAGAAGAGCTTTTAAAGGTTGTTTCCCA
>NZ_BAABIQ010000010.1:0-778 GCF_039542865.1 Olivibacter ginsenosidimutans
TGGAATTACAACAAAAAAGTGGAGACATTTTTCAGTATTTAGGTTAGGTTGATTTTTTCTAACATTATAATCCTAAGCAGCCTCAACCAACAGCAATTTTTCATATTGTGCAGGTGTTAAATATCCGAGGGCTGAATGGAGCCTTTTCCTGTTATACCAGCTTTCAATATATTCGAATACGGCCAGTGAAGCTTGTCTCCTGTCAAGATATTCATGATGATATATCCATTCGGTTTTCATCGATTTGAAAAAACTTTCCATAGGAGCGTTGTCCCAGCAATTGCCTTTCCTGCTCATGCTTTGCAGTACGGGATACCTCTTCAGTACAGCCTTAAATTCATCACAGGCGTATTGCACACCACGATCCGAATGAAACAGCAAAGTTCCCTTCGCTTTACGGTTTGCCATCGCCATTTTAAAAGCGGGTATTACCGTCTGATCGGCCTTCATGCCATCACTCAAAGACCACCCGATGATCTTCCTGTCGGCAAGGTCCATCACCGTAGTGAGATACAGCCATCCCTGCCGGGTTGCGATGTAGGTGATGTCACTTACCCACTTCCTGCCCATTTCCGCTGCACTGAAATCCCTGTCAAGGTGATTCCTGCATATACGGTAAGCGTGTGAGGAATCTGTTGTGCATACCCGGTATTTTTTTCTGGTGATACTTTTTAACCCTATCTTTTTCATCAACCTGGCCACTCTTGGCTGTGATACCTGTATGCCATTGTTGCCCAGATGTCTGGTGATCCTTGGGCTGCCATAAACGCCCCGGCTT
>NZ_BAABIQ010000011.1:0-917 GCF_039542865.1 Olivibacter ginsenosidimutans
AACGGTTGGCGGCTTGCCGTCAGGCGGGGCATTAGAAGTACCAACCTGTCAACAAGCACAAATGTAAATAGAAAGCACAAAACTTCAATTTACCACTGTCGCCCCGCTTGTCGGCAAACCGCTGTTATAGGCAGTGTTTCTTGTCCTTCGTCATTATTGTTTGTCCACTTATAAGTCTGTGTCCTTTAATGCGGGAACGTGAATTTCTTTTATGCAAGTCGCAACTGAACTGTCCAATATAACATTGATAATGCTTATAATGTCGGCAACAGGCATTCTCTCGTTTGAATGTTTTTTGAGTGCTGTCTCTGCTCCATCACTAAAAGGAATGTCGCTTGCAATTGAACCGGGTGAAATACAGGAAACAGAAATCAGGTCTTTTCTTAAATATTCTCTTAGGGCGTGTGTTACTCCACGAATACCGAATTTTGTAGCATTATAAACGATAGCGTCTGAACCTTCGTTTTCAAGTCCGCAGGTTGAACCAATAAAGATTATCTTTTTCAGTCGTCCACTGCGAATGTTACCAATCAGTTTTTGAGTCAGCAAGATAACGCTGGTCAGATTAACATTAATGATAGAAACAATTTCTGTCGGTGTTACCTCTTCAAAATTGGTTTTCTCCCAAATACCTGCATTATAAATTACTATGTCAATCGGTGTCTTGGCTATGGCTTGCAAAATTGTCTCAATGCTGTCAAGGTTTGATAAGTCCGCTTGTATCCAAATCTTTTTGTAGTCGGCTTGCAAGTCCAAATTCATTGGTTTGGTTCTGGAAATTAAGAAGAAAGTGTCTTCCTTTTTTCCAAGTCCGTCTATCATTGAGTTACCAAGTCCTTTACTTGCTCCAACTATTACTATATTTCTCATTTTCTTAGTTGTCTATAATTGTCGTGTATGATTGGTCGGTCAACATT
>NZ_BAABIQ010000012.1:0-1087 GCF_039542865.1 Olivibacter ginsenosidimutans
CTTCAAAGATCCATTTACCCATTTCGTTGATGAGCGGTAACGACTCTTTCAGACGCAGCTCCTTGACCTGATCGGTAGCAAGTTGTCCTTCTTTGGCCCTGCGTTCAATCTTATAGAGCTTCTGTATCATCAGAAGTGCTTTTTCTGCCCTTGGGCGGTCATTATCCAGTGCTTTTTCAAATTCGCGACGCGCGTGTGCCCAGCAGGCCAAATGGGTTATCTCTTTCTTCTTGCCATACTTTTCGTAGACGTGATACCCATCACTCTGCAGATACCCTTTGAAGTTCCCTAACATAGGCATTGGCGCACTACTGCCGCGGGTAGGACTATAGTCAAACAGTACAGTTCCATCCAAAGGAGCATGGTATACCCAATACCAACCGGTATGGGCAGCGCCTTTTTTATCGCTGTCCAGTACTTTTATGGTGGTCTCATCTACCTGTAAATAGCCTTTTGTCTTAGTGTCAAAGACCAGCTGCTCATAAAGCGGTTCAAGTTTGATCAGCGCCTCTTTTGTCCAGCCTTCGATAGTCGAGGAGGCGATCTGTATGTTTTCCCTGGCGAAGATCTGTTTCTGGCGGTATAACGGGAGGTGATCCTGGTATTTAGCGGTCAGTATCATCGCCAGCAGACCTGCTCCGGGGATACCTTTGTCGATGACACGCTCGGGAAGTTCTCCGATTCTGACCCCTTCACCGTTCTTGGCTGCATATTTATAGCGGATATAGCGTTTGATATAGAACTTTGCAGGCTCGCACTCGAGTTCTTCGGTAATTTCCTTTCCGATGCAAACCATATCCGTTAGGTCCCCTTCGGGATGGATCTCTATCTCTTCTACAGGTAGATGTTCAGGTAATTTGGCGCGGCCGTGGTGGTTGGGCCGCCTGCGTACATATTCGATCTTTTCCCTGATTTCTTCCTGTTGCTGTTCTATTTCTTCAGGCTCAGCCTCAAACGGGAGTGCGGTCTGGTTAGGGTCACCTTCGAAGCGCTCTCGTTTCTGTCCGAACTGCATGCGTTTGTACATGGCAAGCTGAGATTGCAGATAATCGCGCTCACGGGAAAGCTCTTCTATCTTTTGTTCACG
>NZ_BAABIQ010000013.1:0-1250 GCF_039542865.1 Olivibacter ginsenosidimutans
TGGAATTGCAACTTAAAGTAGGAGACTTTTTTATGCTGCCAATCTATCTTTTTCTAGCAGCATCTCTTCAATCTGTTTGGGTGTCTTATAGCCCAGAGCAGAATGAGTTCTTTTGGTGTTATAAAATCCTTCAATGTATCCAAAGATCTCCAATTTAGCTGACTGCTGATCCATGAATTTTCTATGATAGACCATTTCAGCCTTTAATGTCTTGAAAAAGCTCTCAGCAACTGCATTGTCCCAGCAATTCGCTTTTCTGCACATGCTTTGAAGTATCTTGTTTTCTACAATTACCTCCCTGAATTCATCGCAGGCATATTGGATCCCTCTATCCGAATGGAAGATAAGTCCATCTTTGACACCCCTGTTTTTAATAGCCATCCTGATGGCTTCTACAGAAGTGTTTTTAGCGGTCATATCAGTACTCAAAGACCATCCGATGACTTTTCTGTCCGCCAGATCAATGACGGTTGTTAGATAAAGCCACCCTTTGTCAGTATGGATATAGGTAATGTCGCCAACCCATTTCTGTGACAGGGCATCCGCTGAAAAATCTCTTTGGAGGAGATTTTCAGCTATCCCATAGCTATGTCCGGAATCTGTGGTCACCCTATATTTTTTCTTAACCTTACTTCGTATCCCATGTTTCTTCATCAACCTTGCAACGTAGCTTCTTGATACTATTTCACCTTTTTTGTGCAGCTCTGCGGTTATCCGTGGGCTGCCATAGATATACTTACTGTCGCTGTGTACCTGCTGTATTTTATCCACAAGTGCTTTACTTCGTTGTTCCCTGGGGGATTCGGGGAAAACCAGCCAACGGTAAAAGCAACTGCTACTAACGTTCAATACTTCGCACATCTTCTCTACGGAATATACTTCTCGGTTCGCCTTTATGAACCGGTATATGGACCGTCTCCCCTGGAGAAGATGGCTATGGCCTTTTTTAATATATCTCGTTCTAATTCTGTATCTCTTAACTTTTTACGTAAAACCCTCAGCTCATGTTCCTCTTTACTGATCTTAGGATTGTCAGGTAAAACCTTATTCCCATTATAACGTGGATTTCTACGCCATTTACTCAGTAAACTGGGGTCTATGGCTAATTCCTTAGCTACATCGGCTACAGATCCCTTAACAACGCTCAAATCGACCGCCATGATCTTAAACGAATCATCAAATTTTCTATGCATCTCTACAAATTTAAAATTACTCCTTAAATCTGTCTCGCTCTAAAGGTAGCAACTCCA
>NZ_BAABIQ010000014.1:0-1376 GCF_039542865.1 Olivibacter ginsenosidimutans
CACTAGTGTCCGGGAAAAATAAAAAGGAGCAGTAGAAATTAATCGAACTGCTCCGAGATTTATACTTTTGAGTTACGACACAAAAAAGTATGAACAAAAGTAATTATTTCAGCGGACAGCCGCTGGTGAGTCAACTGATAAAATTTTTGGACAGGGAAGAAATTAACCGGACAGCCAAAAAAGCGGGAAGCGACAGGTACTATAAAAAGTTCCGCACCTATGATCACCTGGTAACGATGTTAATGACAGTAATAAGCGGATGTAGTTCATTGCGGGAGATTTCAGGCCTGTTTCTGGCCTGCCAGGGTCGTATCGGCCATCTGGGACTGAAGGACTTTCCCCGTAGGAGCACTTTTGCCGAGGCCAACAGCAAGCGGAGCAGCGATGTCTTCGCCAAGATCTACCAAAAGCTCTACAGGCGCTACCGTTCGTTTTTACCGGACAGCCGGAAAAGTAATTTACCGGTGGAAGACCTGTATATTGTGGATTCTACCACGATAAGCCTTTTCAGCGATGTGCTCAGGGGAGTTGGGCGTAACCCGAAAGAAGGGAAAAAGAAAGGGGGCATCAAGGTGCATACCATGATCCATTCCCGGGAGGATGTGCCTTCGCTGGTACGTTTTTCATCGGCAGCCACCCATGACCATGTATTCCTGAAGGAACTGGAGCTAAAAAAAGGGTCCTTCGTGGTATTTGACAAGGGCTATGTTGATTATGCCCGATACGCCAGCTGGGATATGGAAGGCGTCTTCTTTGTGACACGCCAGAAGGAGAACGCTGTTTATGAATCCTTAGAGCCATTTGCTGTCCACCAAAGGGATGCAGACCGTGTAATGGAGGACGGGGTGATCAGCATAGATGTAAAGGGCAGCCCTTTATTGTTGCGCAGGGTATACTATTATGATCATGCAAATGACAGAATCTATGAGTTCCTCTCCAACAATTTCGAGCTGGAGGCGACAGCCATTGCCGATATTTACCGGCAGCGGTGGCAGATAGAATCGCTGTTCAAAAGGCTCAAACAGAACTTTCCCCTTAAATATTTTCTCGGGGAATCGCAGAACGCCATCGAGATCCAGATCTGGGTATCGCTGATCGCCCAGCTCATCCTGCTGGTGATTAAAGGAAGGACAGAACATAGATGGGCATTTTCCAACCTGGCATCCTTTATCAGGAACCATGCTTTAACTTATATCCATCTCTTTAAGTTCCTGGATAATCCTAACGTGGACTGGAATAAGTTAACATTGGGAGATCGAAATCAGTTAAATATCTTTCAGACATGACCATGCTATCGACATTAAACAGAAAAACAGCGATCAAGTGAAACCAAGCATGTTTTGTAAGAACATTGGGAATTTAACCGGACAACAATG
>NZ_BAABIQ010000015.1:0-1440 GCF_039542865.1 Olivibacter ginsenosidimutans
CGACCGCCATGATCTTAAACGAATCATCAAATTTTCTATGCATCTCTACAAATTTAAAATTACTCCTTAAATCTGTCTCGCTCTAAAGGTAGCAACTCCAGTATTACGGGTACGCAAGCCTCGGAGCATACAATGCCTTGCTTTCACTTTTCAATATCACCGCCGAGGAAGTCAAAGGGGAATTGCACGGACAGCCTAAAAATGGTATTGTCTATTTTGCGCTGAACGAACAGGGAGAAAAAGTGAGCAATCCTTTTAAGGCATCCCTTTTCGGCAAGCAGGCAGGACTGGACGAACTGCAAAACCAATTCACAAAGGCTAAGGAGAAAATGAAAGCCGACCCTGTAAGAGCCGTACTCAAAAGCACCATTGAAGTAGCGATGCACACCGCCACTAATGAAGCCTATTTTAAAAAGCAACTGTTGGAGCAGGGCATCAATACCGTAGTACGGCGCAACGATGAGGGGCGTATATATGGTATGACTTTTATCGACCACGAAAGCCGTACCGTTTGGAACGGTTCAGCTTTAGGCAAGAACCTATCGGCTAATGTCTTTAATGACTGGTGGAACGGACAGGCGGTTGGGCAACGTCAAGAAGCTGAAAAAACATCTGCACAAAATCAGTCATCGACCACAGGCAACAGCACCGCCCAAGAGAAAGAGGAAGCTCATGCACTTTTCAACTTCCTTAATAGAGAAAAGCAGACCGATGATTTGTTGATAGACGGATTGGGTGGGCTACTGCCAGAGGTACAGGGGGAAGACTACGAGGAACAGGCATTTGCCAGCCGTATGAAGAAAAAGAAGAAACACCGAAAATGGGGAAGACAACAATAAAAATTACTAACTACTTTTCGACAGAGATTAAAAACATCATTGGACGGCGTAATTCGTCTTCCATTTCGGGTATATTTTTCAGCATAGTTTCATTTGGTATAGGTTCTTTGACTTCTATGATTTTAAAGCTCTGCTTTAAAAGCTCATTCAAATATGTACTAACCGTCCTATGGTATTTCAGTACGTTCTCACCTAAAAATGAGGTATTCCTTTGTCCTTCGTAAAAATATCTGTCAACAGCCCAATGTAATTTACTTCCGGCTTCATTATAAATCCAATCTTGACTGCCCTCGGCTGTAAAGACAGGATGTTCAACAGAAAAGACAAATTTACCTCTGGGTTTAAGCCATTGATAAATTTTACCGATAAGAACATCGTATGATTGTATATAATGAAAAGTTAATGAACTGATTATAACATCAAACATTCCATTAGCAAATTGGGCGTCTTCAAGCGCAATTTGTTTATATTTAATTCCATCCAGTTGATTGACTTGCTTAGCTTTTTCAAGCATCTTCTCAGAAATATCAATACCGATTACGGAGATAGCCCCGTTTTCGATTGCATACCTGCAATGCCATCCATAGCCACATCCTAAATC
>NZ_BAABIQ010000016.1:0-1511 GCF_039542865.1 Olivibacter ginsenosidimutans
AACGGCCATTTTTTTGAATTGTTCGTCAAATACTCGATTGCTCATAGTTAAACAAATTTAATTATTCATCATTAAATCTGTCTCTACTCAAATGTACTAACTCCACAGCAGGCCATTTCACAAAGAGAAAGACATCTGCTTACCATCATTGAGGCAAATTCGGGTATTAAAACCAGCGACATGGCGAAAAAACTTGGTGTTTCAAGCGCAACCGTGAAAAGGATGTTGGACAGCCTTTTGTCGGCAAAACTTATAGAAAGGCATGGAATTGGCCCCGGGTCTTATTACACACTGCTATAGTCATCGGCTCACTATTGGTTCTTACTGGCTCATATCGGCTCATTTCAGGAGTCGAGGTTTAAAAATCTGCACACACCAAGGCATTTTCACCGCTTAGGCCACCGGAACGCAAGGCGGGGAATCGGGTCAAGGGCGCCGGAGGGCAAAGGCCTGCGGGAGGAGGCGTTTATATACCCTTGACCTTTCCCACGCCGTGGGTAATTTTGGCCGGGCGGTGCAAAGGCCGGACGCCCTGAACCACCCGTAAACTCAACGCCTAATCCCTTGTGACTGCGCTTTCTTTTTCCGTTTTCGCCGCTTTTCCTCTTCCTCGATGGGGTTTTGCTGCTCACCCGCTCCCTCCACCGGAGCCATTTAGTAATCCCAATAGGTCGGCAGCCATGCTGCCCGTGGTGGCCAGCATTTCGCCCACGCTTTCGAACATGCCGTGGGCAACATCATGTGCCAGTTCCATTGCCAACGGCTGCCCATGCGGATGCCGCTCCGTCAGTTCCGTGAGCGTGTGCATCTGCGCCTTTTGCTGTGCCGTGCCGTTCTTCATCGTGTTGGCATATTGCAGGCTGTCTTTCAGGTTGCGCTCAAAATCGAACAGTTCATCGAACAGCGTTTCGCCCGACTGCTTGAACGCCGTGCGGTCGAACTGCCCCAACTTCTGCGAATGGGCTTTGTTCCGGCCTCGTGACGTGTTCTGCGGGCTTAGCTTGATTTTGTTGGTGATGTCCTTGCGGCTCACGATGATTTGGACGTGCATCTGCCGCCCCTCCTTGCGTTCGCCTTTTCTCTTTAGCCCGCTTTTTACCTCCCTGTCGTTGTGGTTGTAATAGCGGTAATTTTCCAGCTTGCCGAACCAAAGCAAATCCTTGTGGCTGTCGATGCCGGGGCGTTTGAAGTTACGGGCATACTCGTCCATTACCCTCGCGGCAAATGCTTTCAGTTTTTCCCTTGCCCCGTCCTCGCCGTATTTGGACACGAGGTGTGCCAGTTCCTTTTGGCTGGGGCTGATGTTGATGAGGAAGAATTTGCTGTCTTCCCTGCCCAGCTTCGCCACGTTGCGGTCGATGTTCATCCTTACTTCATGGGGTTTGGCGTCATTGACCGTTCCATTGAACCCGGACTGAGCGAAGAAGAGCAGAAGATACGCCGTCTTGAGAAAGAGCTGAAAGAGGCCAAAATAGAACGCGACATATTAAAAAAGGCGGTCAGCATCTTCT
>NZ_BAABIQ010000017.1:0-1619 GCF_039542865.1 Olivibacter ginsenosidimutans
CCATTGGTAGGGGTTCACCTCATGCTTTTTACAGATGGCGAAGAAGGAATAGATCATTGCAGCCCGCTGTGCGGCTTCATGGCTGCCTGCAAAGAGGTAGTTCTTTCGTCCCAGCGCCACGGGTCTGATCGCGTTTTCAATGAGGTTATTGTCGATCTGCAGGTTTCCGTCGTATAAGTAAGCCGATAAAGCATCCCAACGCGCGTAAGCATAGGCCATGGCTTTTCCGATCTGGCTTTTGGGCAAGGTGTTTTTTATCTCCTCAAAGATCCATTTGCCCATTTCATTGATTACCGGTAAGGCTTCTTCTAGCCGCAGCTCCTTGATTTTGTCGGCAGAAAGTTGTTCTTTAGCTCTACGTTCAATTTCATAGAGTTTCTGTATCATGAGTAGCGCCTTTTCGGCTCTTGGGCGGTCATTCTGTAAAGCTTTCTCGAACTCACGGCGTGCGTGTGCCCAGCAGGACAGATGGATGATCCCTTTCTTTTTTCCATATTTATCATATGCGGCATACCCATCCGTCTGCAGGTAACCCTTAAAGTTATCCAGCATGGATTTAGGCACTTGGCCACCACGTGAAGGATTGTAGTCAAACAGCACGGTCCTGTCCAACGGGGCATGGTATACCCAATAGTATCCCTGGTGGGCAGCGCCTTTTTTTTCGCTGTCCAGTACTTTTATTGGCGTCTCGTCCGCCTGTAGATATCCTTTTGCTTTGGTATCGAAGACCAGTTGTCCGTAAAGTGGTTCGAGTTTGATCAGGGCCTCCTTTGTCCAGCCCTCGATGGTCGAGGAGGCGATCTGTATGTTTTCCCTGGCGAAGATCTGCTTCTGGCGGTATAATGGAAGGTGATCGGCATATTTACCCGTAAGGATCATCGCCAGCAGACCTGCTCCGGGGATACCTTTGTCGATAACCCGCTCCGGGAGCTCACCGATCCTGACGCCTTCACCGTTTCCAGCGGCATATTTATAACGGATGTAGCGGTTGATATAGAACCTTGCAGGCTCGCACTCCAGTTCCTCGGTGATTTCTTTCCCGATGCATACCATTTCGGACAGGTCACCTTCGGGGTGGATCTCGATTTCAACAACCGGCAGGTGTTCGGGCAATCTCGCACGCCCTTTATGGTTTACACGCGTGCGGGTGTATTCGATCTTTTGTTTGATCTCTTGCTGTTGCTGCTCCACCTCTACGGTTTCCGCTTCAAACGGGAGTGCGGTCTGGTTGGGGTCTCCCTCGAAGCGTTCGCGTTTCTGACCGAACTGCATCCGCTTGTACATGGCAAGCTGTGACTTTAGGTAATCTATCTCTTCATCACGGCTGGAAACGACCTTGAGAAGGTCTTCTTTCGAGAGGGATTCCAGCGCTGTTTCCATACGCTAAAGATACGGTTTTACCAGCGTTCCCGCAATCAAAAAAGCTGTTTTTGTGGCAAGGAATAACGTTTTTTCTGTATGCTTTTCACAACTTGCACACCTTCGATCAGTAGAACCAGATCGCTCCATGACAGCTCTCCTTTTTTGAGCGACGATGTACCAAAAGTGCCCTGCTCCAGACGTTTGTAGTAGAGTACAAACCCACCGTGCTCCCAATGAAGCAACTTGATATGCGTACG
>NZ_BAABIQ010000018.1:0-2955 GCF_039542865.1 Olivibacter ginsenosidimutans
GAGACCTTCCTGCAGCATTATCGAAAATACCAACACTTTCAAGTTGCCTTAACATTCCTGTTGAACGTTCGATATTGTGAGCAGACCCTGTAGCTTTACCAAATACGTACTCTAACTTAGTACCTATGTTAGCTCCCGTCTTAGCGGCAACTACCTCAACTCCTATACCCCAACTTCTATAATCTACTAAATTCTGCTTATTTTGACAATAAGTTGTTTCATTATTTTTAATGACTTTGAAAACTGTTTTTGGTGTTTCATTTTGAAATGAAGAAGATATTGTTACCTCCTGAATATTGGGAAATGTAATAGCTGCACTTATTACTTTCACATTAGTAACAAGTGCAGCTAAAACAAACAGCAATATTTTTATTAACAGCTTCATTTCATATTTTCTTTAATCTACTTAGTAATTTCTTCCTTACTCCAATATTCTAATGAATCCCAAAGGTATTTTCCTAATGCCCCTTTAGATTTCAACTCCCTTTTAACTTCGGGTTCGGATAAAGTTTGTTTAGCATATACAATCATCTTTTCTTTATTGCTTGATTCACGCATATCTAAACCACTATAATTAGCCCATTTGTAAAGAATGCTACCTGGTTCGAGTTCTGATGCCTTTTTCATCATACTTTGAGCTTCTTCAATTTCAATATCAAAATACCACTCAGATATGCAGGCTATCTGTCCGATATAAAAAAGATATTCCGGGTTATTGGAAAATTTAGCATATGATTCAATAAAATACTTCTTTAATAACCCTGCATAATAATCGTGGCCATTGGGGTCGTATTGTTCTTCAACCAATAAATTCATAAGTAAGTAATTCATACTTAAATATGCATCTATGCTACTACTATTTTGATTAATAGTTTCCTGTATTAAAGCAATGGCAGATTTCCAATCTTTGCTTTGTTCAAGTTTTGACAACTGTTCTTTCCAATCCATAGTCTATCATTTTAAGGAATGAACATTGTTCCAATTTTCGGAACTCCGTTAACAACACTGCCCCTAATTATAACATTGTAACCACCAACATTTACGGAAACATTATTAAAAACTCCACTTACTGGAAGTTTTCCATTTGCAGCATTTAAAACAGCCCTAAAAGTATTTTCTTGCCCACCAAGCTTTGTTACTAATGGGTCAAGATTATGAGCTGCCTTACCAAAGACGTGAGTAACTTTATTTTTCATTGCATAAGCTACAGCATCATCAATAGTACTGCTTGAAAATTGGGTCAACCATTTACTTGGTGATTTGCAGTCTTTTCAAGTTCAGTCTTTGACTTGTAGTCAAAGTATCTCGTTGCATAATCAAAGTTTCGTAATAACATAATTGTAATTATTTCAAATTTTAAAATCCCAAATCTTTTCCTCCTGTTCGTGTTGCACTATTGATTATATCATCCCATGATTTTCCTTGCTCCCTTAAATAGTCAATTGTAGGACCAAGCTTATCTCCATACTTTTGAAGATTTCTTAGATAAATCTGTTGTAATACATTGTCAGGGGTAAGTGATTTATATTTTACTCCAAGCTCTCTTCTTAATCCGTGTAAAACCCTTGCAATTTCTTCGGATGAACTTCAGCTGCCCTTGGATACTATAATACTCCGTTACTATATCTTTTCAATTTGCTCAGCAGTAACCGCTAAAACATCCAATGTTTCTGTCTTATCATTCATAAATTCGACTAAATAACCAACTGGAAAGTCTGGCAAAACCATCACTACTACTCCCCTACAATCTTCGGGTACTTTGTCATTTAATCGTGTTAATGATTTAACTATATCATATTGATTTATCATATCAAAATCTATTTTGTTGGAAATGCCGTAACTAGTCGTATTACGTCATCATTATTTTTAATCCATGCTGTGGTAACGTTAATTACACGGCCATTAGCACCTGTTACAGAAATAACTTGATTATATTGTGTTCTATATTTAGTTACCGCTGTTTCTACTGCCTTACTCGCATCAAAAACAAGTTGTTTTGCTAATTGATCAGCATTTGCTTTCGTAAAACCTAAAGCTTTTTCAAACCATGCTGCCTTCGAAGCTCCCACAGGATGTTCTGGATTTAATAAATACTTAGCTAATTTCCATTTTTCTTCTCATCTTCTTCTTGGCGGAGCTATACCTTTTCAAACATACGAACTAAAAAGGATGCCTTCTTTTGTTTCATAAGGTTTTGTTATCTGTAACGTATATGTGTTGTCACTCTAGGCGGACAGGGGTTGATATCGATACTTTATCCATTTCAGGTCATAAAAACGACTTTCCCGTCTTAGCGGCACTTGATCATTTATATCAAATCAACTCAATAATTTTATTACCCCCATCAGTCCGAATATGCAGCAATTTACCCTTAATGCTAAAATCCTCTATAAGGTCTGTCTGTTCACTCTTTACAACCTCGCCTTTGTAATTTATTACTCTTATAAAGGCTTCTTCCAATACAAGCAACTTTTCATCATTTATCACATACAACCCAACTAAAGGTGTAGTGACTTCTAGTGACACTTTAATCTTTACAGCTTCATCTATTAGATAAATACTTTTCCCAGTATCCAACACAACCAAATTATTCCAATACAAAAAGTTCAAATTGTCTTCTCGTTCATCACTACTAAAAGACAAAACAAATAATTTATCATTTGTTAATGAATGATAGCAAACATAACAGTAGTAATTATCGCCAAATGTATCTTCTATCGATAAACTATGATCGGCTTTTTGATTATTATAAAAAGTTAATGCTTCTTCCGAAGACGAAAAACTAAACCCTTTCAAATATTTATTTTGAACGACTTGTTTCATATTATTTTCCATCTAATAATTTAATAGCATTAGTGTCCGGTTAAATTTGCAGCATGCTTAAAAAGCATGTTTGTTTTCTTTTGAACGATGTTTTTCTGTCCAGTGTCAATAGCATGGTCATGTCTGAAAGAT
>NZ_BAABIQ010000019.1:0-3280 GCF_039542865.1 Olivibacter ginsenosidimutans
ACTTTTGTTCATACTTTTTTGTCGCAACTCAAAAGTATAAATCCTGGAGCAGTCTGATTAATTTCTACTGCTCCTTTTTATTTTTTTCCGGACACTAGTGAATTTAAATATATTACAAAAAAGCTAACTTTACATTGCATGATCTATACAAAAGAAACTTATCCAGATATGCATGCTGTACCGAGCGTTTTTATGACTTGGTTTTACCGGTTTTTATGCTGCGCACTGATCCCCTCATATAGCCTTCTTTTTTATTTACTGCCAATATTATTGTTTGTATCGAATAGCGATATTGTCAAAAAAGGTACTTACCTCTTTCTTGCTATATATTATCCACTTATCATGTGGAGTAGTTTTATACTTATCCGGCTGTATGCTAAACGCAAAAGAAAAGCTATCAAAAGCATTGTGGTAGACCGTAATGGTATCCATTATCAATTTGTCTATGGCAAGTTCGAATCGATTTTATTTGAACAATTGGAGCGTAGTCCGGAATATGACAGTACTGATATTGATTGGCATCCCCGTTCTCGTCATACGCGGGAATATTTGTATGGTTTCATCGCGGGCGAACAAAAAATAATCGATTTTCAATGTGCTGCTGCTCCTTTTTTTTATCTTATGAAGAATCGTCGACAGTTAAGGGCGCATTTTTTGCAGGGTGTGGAGCTATTCCGCCCAGATCTGAAGATTTCGCCTGACCTGTACCGTACTTTTTTTATTCATCCCGAAACCTATGAATTTGACAGGAAATCTTATGGATTAAACATAATGGGAATTATTATTTCTATTACGATCATCCTCCTAGGTATCTATTTGTTGATGAAATATAGATTTGGTTAACATTTGTTTTGTACCATCTTCTTCTAAATTCTTTTTACGAAGCTTTCTGAAATAAAAAATGATGAATCCGATTTGTAGGAGTGTTCCGAAGACAGAGGGTAAAAATTGACTATAAGGTTGATAATTGTTGAAAACGGTTCCTGTAAATGCGGATAATAAAGCGGTAAACGCACCAATCATTTTGAAGATATGCTCATAGAGCCAAATATTTTGGTAAGCTTTTTTTGGAATTAAATAGCGTATAAAATCATAAGTAATTACAGCCAATAAAGCACCAACGGTACTATAAACAATTATTGGTGACCAATACATACCAATAGACTTGAAATAATACAAAAAGTAAGAGACCGAAATGAGCGATACTATGGCGACCGAAATATCGATTAATCTCGGTTTATTCTTTTTTGTTTTTAGAATCTGATATCCTGAAAATCCATAATAGCCACTCAAAACCGTTATTATTAAAAGAAAAGTATTTCTTTTAAAAACAAATACCCCAATTAATCCGGTCAGTATTACAATGATTAAAAATAGGAGAAATATTGCTCCACTCCGACGATGCCACTTTCCACCTTTTTTAGTGATCAATGCTGTTATTCCCAGTAGTAAACCAATTGAGCCGCCTATTACGTGAATTACTATATTTAAAATGTGCGGAAAAGAGTAGTCATTCATAAGGCAACTCAATTATTTTGAATGTTGAATCAATGGCTTGAGACGAAGTTAACAAATCTTGTTGAGGATGTAGCAGGATGGATGACGTTATTTAAACGAATGATTTTCATTTATTTAATTTAACTTTACGCATCCAGCAATTGAGTTGACTACGAATATTGATAATTGGTTTTATTTTTTAACTTCACTATAAACCTAGCATGCCCATTATTGAATTAACAACGATTATACAGGCGGAAATTGACGTTTGTTTTGACTTATCAAGAAGTATTGACCTACATTGTATTTCTACGACCGGTACAAATGAACGCGCTGTTGAGGGTACTACTTCTGGGCTGATCGGTATGAACGAAACCGTAACGTGGCAGGCTACTCATTTTGGTATAAGACAACGGTTGACTTCAAAGATCACGGCTTATGAACGCCCGTTCTACTTTAGAGATGAACAGCTTGATGGCGCTTTTTCTTATATCAAACATGACCATATTTTTGAAAGGGCTGGAGACCGAACGATTGTGCGCGATCATTTTGACTATGGTGTACCCTATCGTATTTTTGGCAGCGCGTTTGACCGCTTAGTACTGAATAATTATCTCCGCAGATTCTTGGAGAAAAGGAACCGCATTGTGAAGGATTATGCAGAAAGTGGAAATTTTAGGCAACTACCTGGATTTAATATATAGTATCGGAATAGCTCTACCAGTTTCCGGCATATCCAAGGTCTTCATGGGTCAATTGCCTGAGGTAATCATATTTTAACTTGGTTATCTGCCGTATATGTAAATAATCGTGAGCAAGCCAGTTTGAAAGCAACATGTTAGCGGTTATCTTTCCGAGTTTTGGATGCTCATATGCATTTTCCCATGCTGGATTTGACAGGTTTTGTAACCAGCTAACGGACTGCGTTCTTTCCGTAAGAAAATCGTTTAATTTATCTTGGTAATCTTGCTGTATATATGCCCTGGATGACACCCAACCCGGAGGATCAATTGGTGGCAGGGGTTCCGTTGGACTGGAAAGTACATGTGCTGTTCGTAACCTGAAATCTTCCCTTTCAATGTCATACAAATGGCAAACAATCTCAAGCAGACACCACTTTTGGGGATTAGGTTTCCATAAATATAATTCTTCTCCTACAGGAGCAAGCAATGCTTTAAAAACATTCCTATTTTCCGAAAGCTCTTTGATGATTTTTAAATAAGGTATTTTTTCTATACCGCTAATGGTTTCCATCCTTTCTGTGACGATCGGTTTTCCCATATTCGAAAATAACATTATTAAATTGATTATCAAAATGCGCTAAACGGTAGAACTCATGGCTCGTCCATAGCTTTATTTGTCTGAAGCTTTATTGCTCATCAAAAACTAAATTTTTCTTAATGACTGTTGCTGTTCGTTAAAATTCTTCGCTTACAAGTATTATTTTTACCCGATAGAATTTGAATTATGATAACCGTTGTGATCATAGAAGATGAACCGGCAGTGCGTAAAGAAATAAGCTACCTGATACAGCAGGAAGCCGACACGGTATTGGTAGGTTGGAGTGACCATGTCCAATCAGCTGTAAAACTGATCGACGAGAAACAACCTGACGTGGTATTGATGGATATTCAACTTCAGGATGGAACGGCTTTCGACCTGTTGAAAAGGCTAAACTTGGAATTGCAACTTAAAGTAGGAGACTTTTTTATGCTGCCAATCTATCTTTTTCTAGCAGCATCTCTTCAATCTGTTTGGGTGTCTTATAGCCCAGAGCAGAATG
>NZ_BAABIQ010000020.1:0-5329 GCF_039542865.1 Olivibacter ginsenosidimutans
AAATGACATATACACCGGAAGAAAAAAAACAAGAAGCCAACGGCAGTTCCATGCTCCAGAAAGTTTCGGGCTATTAGTACCGCTCAGCTTTGGTATTCCTACCTGTACACCTGCGGCCTATCCACGTGGTCGTCTCCCACGGCCCTATATGGAAGTCTAATCTTGCGGCCAGTTTCGCGCTTAGATGCTTTCAGCGCTTATCTGTCCCCAGCATAGCTACCCTGCCGTACACCTGGCGGCATAACAGGTTCACCAGAGGCTAGTCCAACCCGGTCCTCTCGTACTAAGGTCAGCCCCGCGCAAACTTCCTGCGCCCACAACAGATAGGGACCGAACTGTCTCGCGACGTTCTGAACCCAGCTCGCGTGCCACTTTAATCGGCGAACAGCCGAACCCTTGGGACCTTCTCCAGCCCCAGGATGTGACGAGCCGACATCGAGGTGCCAAACCTCCCCGTCGATATGAGCTCTTGGGGGAGATCAGCCTGTTATCCCCAGAGTACCTTTTATCCTTTGAGCGATGGCCCTTCCATGCAGAACCACCGGATCACTATGTCCGTCTTTCGACCCTGCCCGACATGTACGTCTCGCAGTCAAGCAAGCTTTTGCCATTGCACTCCACGTACGGTTACCAAGCGTACTGAGCTTACCTTTGAAAGCCTCCGTTACCTTTTTGGAGGCGACCACCCCAGTCAAACTACCCACCAAACAATGTCTCCGCATGTCTGCGGATTAGGAACCGGATACAGAAAGGGCGGTATTTCAAGGGCGGTTCCTCGACTCCTGGCGAAGCCGATTCAATACCTCCCGCCTATCCTACACATCCTGCACCCAGTCCCAATGTTAAGCTATAGTGAAGGTTCATGGGGTCTTTCCGTCCCGTTGCGGGTAACCGGCGTCTTCACCGATACCACAATTTCACCGAGCTCATGGCCGAGACAGCGCCCAGATCGTTACACCATTCGTGCAGGTCGGAACTTACCCGACAAGGAATTTCGCTACCTTAGGACCGTTATAGTTACGGCCGCCGTTTACCGGGGCTTCGATTCAATGCTTCTCCCTTACGGAATGACATCCCCTCTTAACCTTCCGGCACCGGGCAGGTGTCAGGCCTTATACTTCATCTTTCGATTTGGCAAAGCCATATGTTTTTGTTAAACAGTCGCCTGGGCCTTTTCACTGCGGCTTCTTACATTGCTGTAAGGAAGCGCCCCTTCTCCCGAAGTTACAGGGCCATTTTGCCGAGTTCCTTAGCCATGATTCACTCGAGCACCTTGGGATTCTCTCCCCAACCACCTGTGTCGGTTTGCGGTACGGGTCTTTATGGCCTGATGCTTAGCGGTTTTTCTCGGGAGTATGATTACCCGCGCTATCGGCGCCCCCGAAGGTTTGCCGTACTATCGGCTTTCAGCAAAGGTCCCGGATTTGCCTGGAACCCCTATACCTACAGCCTTCAACGCACTATTCCGTCAGTGCGCGGCGGTGTCACCCCTCCGTCACCGCATCGCAGCCACAAAGAGTACGGGAATGTTGACCCGTTGTCCATCCACTGCCCCTTTCGGGTTCCGCGTTAGGTCCCGACTGACCCTGATCCGATTAGCGTTGATCAGGAAACCTTGGTCTTTCGGTGGGCGGGTTTCTCGCCCGCCTTATCGTTACTTATGCCTACATTTGCTTTTCCAGTTGGTCCACACAAACTCACGTTCATGCTTCGCCCCTACTGGAATGCTCCCCTACCAGATGTACCTTATGGCACAAATCCACTGCTTCGGTAATACTCTTGATGCCCGTTTATTATCCACGCCCGGCCGCTCGACTAGTGAGCTGTTACGCACTCTTTAAATGAATGGCTGCTTCCAAGCCAACATCCTAGCTGTCTGGGCAGCCGGACCTCGTTAGTCCAACTTAGCGTATATTTGGGGACCTTAGCAGGTGGTCTGGGTTCTTTCCCTCTCGGCCCCGGACCTTAGCACCCGGAGCCTCACTGCAGACCATATCTGTCCAGTATTCGGAGTTCGTCTGGATTTGGTAGGATGTGACTCCCCCGCACCCAATCGGTAGCTCTACCTCTGGCAGACTATATGTCCACGCTGTTCCTAAAAACATTTCGGGGAGTACGAGCTATTTCCCAGTTTGATTGGCCTTTCACCCCTACCCACAGGTCATCCGGAAACTTTTCAACGTTTATCGGTTCGGTCCTCCAGTACGTGTTACCGCACCTTCAACCTGCCCATGGGTAGATCACAAGGTTTCGCGTCTGCCTCCAATGACTATCCGCCCTATTCAGACTCGCTTTCGCTTCGGATCCGCGCCTTAAACGCTTAACCTTGCCATTGAAGAGCAACTCGTAGGCTCATTATGCAAAAGGCACGCCGTCACCGGACTCGCCGGCTCCGACCGCTTGTAAGCACACGGTTTCAGGTTCTTTTTCACTCCCCTGTTCGGGGTTCTTTTCACCTTTCCCTCACGGTACTGGTTCACTATCGGTCTCTCAGGAGTATTTAGCCTTGGCGGATGGTGCCGCCGGATTCCCACAGGGCGTCTCCGACCCCGCGGTACTCAGGAACTTGCTAGGTCAATGGTACTTGCGTGTACGCAGCTCTCATGCTCTCCGGCCCGCCTTCCCAGACGGTTCCACTTCATTGCATTGTAACCACATCGCAGTCCTACAACCCCGGATATGCCGTAACATCTCCGGTTTGGGCTCTTTCCCTTTCGCTCGCCACTACTCAGGAAATCATTCTTATTTTCTCTTCCTGCGCCTACTTAGATGTTTCAGTTCAGCGCGTTCGCGTTTATTACGATGTACCTTCAGTACATCAGGTTCCCCCATTCGGATATCACCGGATCAAGTCTCATTTGCAGATCCCCGGCGCTTATCGCAGCTTATCACGTCCTTCTTCGCCTCTGAGAGCCTAGGCATCCCCCGTGTGCCCTTGCTTACTTTCTTCCTCCCGCAGCCTTTTGCGCCTGCGGAAGTGCTCTTTTTGCCGGTGTTAATCCCTCCTGAATCCCCAGAATCAATCCCGGGAACCCAGCGGTACCAACACCTGCCGTTGTCTTCTCTTGTGTTTTTTTCTTCCAGTATGTCAAAGAACTTTTCCGGCTGTAAGCCCTATGCCTTATGCTTTAGGCTGTTTGCCTATTGCCTAAGGCCTATTGCCTGTAGCCAAAGGTGGAGGGTAAACCTTCCGCCTTAATGGTGGAGAATAACGGATTCGAACCGTTGACCCCCTGCGTGCAAGGCAGGTGCTCTAGCCAGCTGAGCTAATCCCCCTTCCGGTAGTCCCGAGCAGATTTGAACTGCTGACCCCTACATTATCAGTGTAGTGCTCTGACCAACTGAGCTACGGGACTAGCTGCTTCCTCCTCTGCACCGGTACCCCCCCTCCAGGGTGCGGGCACTTCCTTCTTCTTCTTCTTCTTTATCTTCGAAATTCTTCATGGCATAACGGGGTCGGTTCCGGCCCTCTAGAAAGGAGGTATTCCAGCCGCACCTTCCGGTACGGCTACCTTGTTACGACTTAGCCCCAATTACCGGTTTTACCCTAACACGCTCCTTGACGGTTACATGCTTCAGGTACCCCCAGCTTTCATGGCTTGACGGGCGGTGTGTACAAGGCCCGGGAACGTATTCACCGCGTCATTGCTGATACGCGATTACTAGCGAATCCAACTTCACGGGGCCGAGTTGCAGGCCCCGATCCGAACTGTGAACGGCTTTCTGAGATTGGCATCACCTCGCGGTGTAGCTGCCCTCTGTACCGCCCATTGTAGCACGTGTGTAGCCCCGGACGTAAGGGCCATGATGACTTGACGTCGTCCCCGCCTTCCTCTCTGCTTGCGCAGGCAGTCTGGATAGAGTCCCCACCTTTAAATGCTGGCAACTATCCACAGGGGTTGCGCTCGTTGCGGGACTTAACCCAACACCTCACGGCACGAGCTGACGACAGCCATGCAGCACCTAGTTTCCTGTCCCGAAGGACGTTACCATCTCTGGTAACTTCAGTAACTTTCAAGCCCGGGTAAGGTTCCTCGCGTATCATCGAATTAAACCACATGCTCCTCCGCTTGTGCGGGCCCCCGTCAATTCCTTTGAGTTTCACCCTTGCGGGCGTACTCCCCAGGTGGAACACTTAACGCTTTCGCTTGGGCGCCGACCGTCTATCGCCGACACCGAGTGTTCATCGTTTAGGGCGTGGACTACCAGGGTATCTAATCCTGTTCGATCCCCACGCTTTCGTGCATCAGCGTCAATCATACCTTGGTAAGCTGCCTACGCTATCGGTGTTCTGTGGCATATCTATGCATTTCACCGCTACTTGCCACATTCCGCCTACCTCAAGTACATTCAAGCCCGCCAGTATCAACGGCACTGCGATGGTTGAGCCACCGTCTTTCACCACTGACTTAGCTGGCCGCCTACGCACCCTTTAAACCCAATAATTCCGGATAACGCTCGGATCCTCCGTATTACCGCGGCTGCTGGCACGGAGTTAGCCGATCCTTATTCTCAAGGTACATTCAGATGGGTACACGTACCCACGTTTATTCCCTCGCAAAAGCAGTTTACAACCCGTAGGGCCGTCTTCCTGCACGCGGCATGGCTGGTTCAGGCTTCCACCCATTGACCAATATTCCTTACTGCTGCCTCCCGTAGGAGTCTGGTCCGTGTCTCAGTACCAGTGTGGGGGTTTCTCCTCTCAGAGCCCCTAGGCATCGTCGCCTTGGTGGGCCGTTACCCCACCAACTAGCTAATGCCACGCGAGCCCATCCATACCCTATAAATATTTTACCATATAACCATGCGATCATATGGCAACATGCGGTCTTAATCCGTCTTTCAACGGGCTATCCCCCTGGTATGGGCAGGTTGCTCACGCGTTACGCACCCGTGCGCCACTCTCATGGAAACCGAAGTCCCCAATCCCGTCCGGCTTGCATGTATTAGGCCTGCCGCTAGCGTTCATCCTGAGCCAGGATCAAACTCTCCATTGTATAAATGTCTAGTTCGAATAACTATCTCTAGCAAAGAAAATATTTATCCCTTTTCATTGTCTTCTCTGACCGGAACCGTATCAGTAACATCACAACAGGGAACGTGCCCCGTTGCTGTACTGCCCGTTACGCTACATGAATCATTTCCTTAAAGAACTTTAATCGCCTCCGCTTCGCGCTTCGGCCTCCGATGCTCCCGTCAACTCTCGCCTCCGGTACATTACCCCTCAACCCGTTCAGGGCTGCAAAGATAGAAACTTTTTTTCAATCCCAACAAAATATTTAAAGAAATATTTTTTGACGCTATGCTCTTTCCTTTCTTGCCACACTTA
>NZ_BAABIQ010000021.1:0-10197 GCF_039542865.1 Olivibacter ginsenosidimutans
AAGCGTATGAAAAAACAATTGAGCAGAATATCAGCGGACAAATTCTGAAAGTGTATTGAAAGGCTACAGCTAACATCGCATTGGCAAAATGGCGGGTGAAGTGCAAACTTCAACTTTTGTGCATTATTTCCGCCGAATGTGTTCCACATTCAGCTTTTTTTAATCAATGTTTTTGATATTTTTGATATTTTAGCAGTTCCATTGTGTGAAAGAAAAAATAGATCTAAATCTGAATGATCACTTGCCTCCAGTCTGCCATATGATCCTGTGGTATATATGCAAAAGTCATTGTGTTTGCGTAATTCTTCAGATTTTGTTATATGATTTTTAAATTCATTGAGTCGGCGAAGACTATAATCACTTCTCTCTTTTGCGATTTTTACCATGGTTGATGTAGACAATGATGTTAAAAATTTATAAATATGTCGGAATTATTAGATCTAGGACCTCCTTGGCTTATTCCTCTCCAACACATCAATTAATTTCTCAATAAGTACGTTCTGTTCACCGCGCACATTAATTGGTCTGTTTATCCAACCATCGATGTTGAGGTATAACACGTAAATAACTAATGCAACAATGCTTAGGTATAGGAGATCGAATAGAAAGGGGAAGTACGTCATAATTCAAAGGTTTAGATTGTGTAATTGTTCTTATGCTAAGATAGGAAAATTCTGAACAATTTGAGAAATATTTTTTCATAACGCTCAAAACTAGATAGTTTGTTACTCAAAACATTATAGTTATATCGTTTATCGGGTGGCGAGATCGTTTCAATAAGATAGGTCAAGTCAAAATAATATCCCCGCATTAAAAGGATAGTACGTGTTGTGTTCACAAAGACCACTTGTTGTGCCTAATATCACTAAATCAAAGAATGAAGCAAATTTGAATATTTAGTAATCTACCTACTTAGTCGCTCTGATAAATCCTTCTTAAGATTTTCCGATCGTTATCAAATCATTAAATTTCTGGTGTAGTTGCTGTGTACCTGTCGAAGATAGTCCGCCCAAATCTAAAACGATACGGGAAACCGTAAAACTATTTTTACCAAACACATTATCTTTATAATGATTTAAGTCAATTGTGTAAACTTAAAATATAAAAATTATGGCAATAAGAATTACATGCATTAACAAAGACAATGGATATCATGAAAATCCAAATGTAGCGATAACACACCTAGGGTGGGTCGAGGAACAGACAGGGGAAAAAGGCAAAAGTACAATGCTGGAAATTTATAATTGGATAAAAGAAAAAAATGGCAAAGCCTATGTTAAAGATGGATCTGGAGACAAAGTTAAGGTCATCACAGCGGAAACTAGTAATGGTACCAAATATCTGAAAACTGTCGCCGATAATACAGTACGAAACAATCTTCTAGCTTTACCAGAGTGCTAAAACAATACTTGAATTAAATAGATGGATATGATAGACTGATTAATACAATGTAGAATAGTTTTCCAGGCCACACAGCAGATTATTTAAAAACCTTTAAAGAAAAATAAAATGGAACCAATTTTAAAGCTAAAGCAAATTTACTCTGAGAAAAAAGTTGTTCGTTTAGATGATTCAACTGAATTAAGTAGATTATTAGATAACACTATCACACAAGTTGGAAATGAGTACCATAGACAGATAAATGCTTTGGGAGATACATTTATCAGATATCTAAATGATAACTATGAGCTAAATAAGGAGCTCGTTAAAGTTCTTGACGAAGAATACTGGAGTCAGTCACATAAGCTAAAATTTTCGGTTTCTGATGCGTTTTTAGCCGGTGAGAGAATTTTGGAGCTTGATTTCACAATCGAATTGCCCGAGATTTTGGCTTGTATTCAAGTTGTTGATGGAGACAATTTTGTATGTATTAAAGAAAGTGAGATAGGCAAACAAATTTATCCTTATAAAAGGAAGCCTAATTTTTTGCTCGTGGTTGTTGAATAGTAAATCGATAGCTAAGAATAATATAAAGTCTTGGCTATAACACTTGATTTTCATAAATCTCCCTCATCTATAGCGAAGTCTAGTGTTATCAAGACGTGGAAATACATCGTTTGAACCACCTAATGGTCGCGGTGTATCAGTCCGAAGTCGTCAATAAACAGCATCTTTACTTCTAAATAGCCATCACCTGTCTTTAAAACAACTTCTTTACCCATTAGTGAGGTTCCCATTTCTCGCTTGTCATCACAAAATGTGAGTGCCTGATTTTGTATCAGTTAGTAGAAATCGGTAAGTTTGGGTTATAAATCATTAGTTATGAAATACGCTATAACAGTAATACTGTTTTACCTCGTCTTCAGTTGCAGGGAAGACATTGATCAGACACCGAATATTTCTGAAAAACTAAGTTCTTACCAACAGGCCAGCTTTAATAACACGGAAGAATTAGTGTTTCACTCAGGTTTTGAGGGTACAACGAATGTGGTAAGGGAATCGTCTACTAGCAGGTATGATAATATAAAGGGGATAGACAATTCAGTTGATCCTGTCGGAAATTGGAATAATGGCTTAATACCAATGTTTGAAAAATTAACTCGAGTTGTCTATCAAAATAACGATTCTGGTAGAAGCCAAAGCAAGGCGAGCATTGTTCAAGATCCATTAAATCCAAATAATAAAGTGTTGCAACTATTTTTGAATCTTAGAAGCGGTGTTATATATTTGTTGAACCGCTACACCCATGTTTTAATTTTTACTATATGTTCCGATCTGCCTTTTTCAAAAACCTAAGTTGCATGATAGCCTTTTTAATTTCAACACATGTTTATGGACAGGATATTACATTTAAGGGCGATGTTAAAACAAAAGAAGAAGGTAGAGCAATCCCTTATACTTCCATTGGCGTTAAAGGAAAGGCCTTTGGAACTATCGCAGATTCCCTTGGAAAGTTTGTTCTACTGGCAGACAAATCAGCGATTAAAGATACAGACACTATCATCTTCAGCCGGGTGGGGTATTCATCGCTTAGACTTAGTGTAAAAGATGCCGTTGGTAAAAAGCTGAACATATCGCTAGCGGCGTCTCCGGCAACACAGTTGGACGAAGTGGTAATAAATGAAACAAAAGACAAAATAAAAGTATACGGAAGAACACCCGGAAAGATGACATTAAATCCTAGGGCCTATTCAAGCTACCCCAGGATAAGTGACATAAGTGGACGTGAACAGGCTACTATTCTGAATATCGATAACGATATTCAGCTAAAAGAGGTCAATTTTCTACTAATCCGCAACAATTTTACCAATGTAATGTTCCGGCTTAACATATATACCGTTAATGATAATTTACCCGACGAATTGATTTCAACAAAAGAGATTCTATATGAAACAAAAGATCCCAGAGGCTGGAAAACTATTAATCTCGACAACTATAATATAAGGATTAAAGGTCATAAAAAGATAGCAATCGCCCTTCAGTTGGTTAAATCGGGCCTTGCTGATAGAGACACTTTAAAGCATTCCTACTTAATCCCTTCGTTCCCCTCTCCGTTAAAGAAGAGCTATTTCCGCGAAAAAAGCGAATCCGAGTGGATGCAAGTTAAATCATCCTATTTATATGTAAATATAAAAGCCTATAAGCTTAGCGGAAACCATAACGACTTGGCTCAATCTGAAGCTCCTGATAGTTCATCTTCTCAAGAGTATATGAAGTTAATGATCGGCAATAATCCAAACGTTGGGAAAACCATTCCGGTTGATAGTGCTCAAATTTATTATGAGACTTATGGCGACGGGGAACCGCTGGTACTTCTTCATGGAAATAACGAATCTATCGCCTCTTTTAGAAGTCAGATCTTGCCCTTAAGCAAACGTTACAAAATAATCGCGATAGATACTAGAGGGCAGGGGAACAGTATAGACAACTCAACAGCTCCCTATTCGTATGAACTGTTTGCAAAAGATGTCATGCAGATAATCGATCAGCTTAAAATAGAAAAAATAAACCTGTTAGGTTGGAGTGATGGAGCCAATACAGCACTAATCCTCGCCTTTTCTCACCCCGAGTTAATAAAAAAATTAGCTATTTTTGGAGCTAATTTAACGCCAGGAAAAGAAGCGCTCACAGAGCAAACGTTGGAGATATTTAAGCAGCGTAGGGATAGTCTACTTCATCGGAATGAAACAAAAAGTGTTGTCTACAGGCTAACCGACTTGGTGTTGAATGAGCCACATATTCGGGTTGAAGACTTAAAGAAAATAACCGCACCTACCTTGGTCATGGCGGGAGAACATGATGTTATTAACGAAGAACATACGCAATTGATTAGCAGTTCTATAAGTGATGCTAAATCGCATATTTTTAAAGGCGGCGATCATTATGTGCCAATAAAACAACCAGAGGCTTTTAATCACATTGTTGCAAATTTTATGAGCCATTAATTTCCAATATTTTAATACTGAAATACAACCTCCATAACATTGCAGAACCCTGCTCAGCAAAACATACCGCTGTTTGCGGGTGTTATCCTAACTTGATGCCTTATTTTGGAATATCAAGGCCCTAAAGTTTTCAGCCAAAACTGGAATATAAACAACATCAGTTGCAATGGTGTCGGCTTCCCCAAATTTAGAAGATGCAACATACCTTCTGGAGCAATTATGTTTTATAAACAAATATAAAGTATTAAGGTTGACTTGGAAACAACGAGGTGATAGCATTGGCATCTATTATCATTATCTTCTATCCCCCTAATAACCCTCTAATAGAACATACTCTTCCACAGGAAGCATCGAGAAACGTACTCAGTATTTCTAAAGAGCTGTCGAATACAAAGTTGCGATGGCGTTTCGCTAATAAAACCAATTTCTCTTTTAATGTTAATCCCTTAAGAGATTCATTTAAACTGAGGAAGTATTGTGTGTTTGCAATGAGATGATTTTTGAGCAGATCGTTAACAACAGACTTTTTGCTTGCACGGAATAAGTCATCTTTATCCATTTGGTAAATGATACTGCCTTTGCTTACCATAATTCTATAGCTAGAGAATGTGTTGTCTATCAATGAAGGGTCAAAGAGTAAAATCTCATTTTCCTGGCAAAACCAGAAAGTTTTATTTTTATAACTGAAGCCCCAAGCCTGTCCTTGGTATAAGTAATAAAAATTTTTCGAAGTCTCTCCGATGTCTAGAATAGTACTGTTTCGTTCAAAATTTTTCTATCCGATAAATTTTGTTCAAACGTCTTATAGATGTTTTCATTAAGGTCCTCATTGAAGTCTTCAAGTAGACCAAAAAGATTTGTAAACTCCATAGCTCCTTCTTTTTTTGATACTAACAAACAATGGCGTTAAACAGATTTTTACTTATGTAAAGAAACAATGGCTCGTTGTTGCAATCTACCCACACCATTAAAATCACTTTGATTTAGCAAAATCAAACAAGGTTTAATACATTTATATTTGCATGGCAGTCAATACTACGGTAGCTATTAACAACCTTTGAGGGTTATTAAAAAAATGATGAAATTTTTCAGAAGCAGTTTGTTTTATTTGATAACGTATCTACTATTTGTGAATATAGGAAGTGTCAATGGTCAGACCTTACAGGAGTCTATCCAGAGAATCAGATCTTTGAAGAATATCAGCTACACAGATGTTGTCCGCACCAAATTTTCTTTTCAGGAAGATTTTTCAGTAGATACGCTAAGTTCCCATGTTTTACCAACACCGGAAGAGGCACAAACCGGAGGTTGCTATCTGATTAAAGGAGGGAACAATTCATATGCATTCGATGGAAACAAATTAATAAGCCTAAACTATGCAGACAGCACATATAAAATACAGAAAGAAAGTGTTTCCGGTCAGCATACACGTTCACTTTTGTATTGGACAAATGTGTTGGAAAAATCGGCAAAACAATCTAATCGAGTTCGGCTATTGGCAGATACGTTAATCAATAACACTTCCTATGCCCATATCGAGGTAATTGATTATGATAGTATTGCTGCATTTCTTAAAATTTCATATATTTTCCTCTATAAAACAAGTTCTTGATGGCTGAGGAGAGATCTAAATTTGTGAAATACAATTTAATTTCTAAATTAGTGGAACTAAACTGGAATAATAACCAACAACCAAATAATAGACCTAAATCAAAATGAATAGCATTATCACCACTACCACTGATTCACTCGATGGCTGGATCATTAACGAATACCACAAGCCTATAACTGCCAATGTAGTGGTAGGGTCTAACATATTCAGTGATATCGCGGCAGGATGGACGGACTTCTTCGGTGGCAGATCCAATACCTATGAGCGTAAGTTGCAGGATATTTATAAACAGGCGATAGAAATGCCTCCTGAATGTGGGAAGCATTTAGGTGCCGACTGCGTGGAGAGGTCAAGAATCGACGTAGATGAGATTAGGAGTAAAAGAATACACGTTTATTTTATCATCGCCGCCTCTTAATTCAATGAAACAATCTAAAATGTTTAGAAATGGAAGTCTTTAGAGCCATAAATTATGTTGAATTGATAGTGGGGGGCACTTTCGGTGCCATATTAGGACTTCTTATAAGTGAATTTAAAGGATGTATAGCTAGGCGAAGAAAGAAGAAAAAAACAAGAGAGCTTTATGAAGTAATGTGTGGCGAATACAAGAGGCAGCTGGAGCGAGCAAATGAGTATGTTAAAGCAGTAATTACCTATCAATATGAGAACATTTTGCACATCGATACTAAGACATATAGTAATGAGGTTATGCAAGAACATTGGAGAGGGGAAATCAAAATGGATACGACGAATCAGGGTCTAGTTGTTTGGTACCATGAAGACTCACCGGGACTTGATAAGAACGGGTTTAAAAGGATAATAGTAAGCCCTGATAGATTGAAAATAACTCTCCTTGGAGAGGGAATTTATGGGGTTGAAGAGTTGAGAAGAGACAATACTAAGCATTTGATCCGCTAGTAAATTGTTTTTATGAGCATGCAACTCTTAAATGAAAATGTCGATTCGAAGAAGTGTTTATGATAAATGTACACTATTAAAAGCAGTATAGTTCAACTGCTTTGTTGGAGGTAGACATTGGTCAATAGAAGGTTTAATAATATAATAACTAAAAGAAGAAGTAGAATATCATTTTGTTTATTTTAGGCCTGTCTTCGAAGATTGGGGATGGCATGTAGATAATGATCAATTACTAATGGAAAAAAGCATAGAAGTTAACCTACCTATTAATTGTGTCATAGTAATTCAATCATTGCTACCCAATGAATCGCAAACAGGGAAGCAATTGTATGATGATATAATTAAAAGAAGGTGTAGCCAACACGAACTTAATTCAGGAATTGTGAATGTTAAGAACAAAGATGAGTTTTTAAATCTCGCATCAACATTATTGGAAAAGTTACAACCTGAATCAGCAAAACCTCTACTACATTTCGAAGTACATGGTTGTGAAGAAGGATTGCAATTAGCTAGCGGCGAAATTGTAGGTTGGGATGAGGTTGGCAGCTGTACGCGATCCATAAATGAATACTTAGGTAACACACTCTTTATCTCTTTGGCCACATGCAAAGGGGCTCACATACTTAAAAGTATCGATCCTACTATAAGGGCACCGTTTTGGGGAATCTTAGGGCCCAAGCAGGACATTAGCCATGAGGAAGTTGTAAATGATTTTAATGGATTTTATGATGAACTGTTAAATTCTTTTGATTTACAGAAGGCCATTGACATTTTGAACGATTTTAATCCGAGCGCAGTATATGTTTGGATGACTTCTGAATTTGTCTTTGATGAATTTTTAGTGCCAATGATTAAAAAGAAGTTAGAGACAAAGATTGAACGCTTTAAAAGGTTATTCCCTGATAGTAAGAATGCATATCCATTGATGAATAGAAAGGAGAGGCGCCAACAATTAAAAAGCAACATTAAACAACATAGCCGTGAGAAGTTTGTTAAAGATTGTAGAAATACCTTTTTATTTTTGAAATGATCCATTTAATGTGGAAGTGCTCTCATAATGAATAATTAAAGCTAAACGATGAATTCAATAGATGAAAAACTGGTTTTACTACGTGAGCTGGAAGAAATTAGATATTCTGGTTACATAGGCCTTCCAACCGGTTTGTTAGCTCATGCAGTTCTGAATACCATTGATTTGTTTGAGCTGGTAAAAATGTATATCAATCAGTTGTATGAGGAAAAAATCATTGCAGATAATATTTTAAAGCGACTACAGGAAGATTCTCAGCGAGTAGCCATTTTCGATTATGTTTTTGATCACATTAGAGAAAATCAAAACTATACGAATAGATTGAGATTCAAAAAGTTATTAATGTATTTACTCGATGAAATGGATGACGAGCGAATAATGGAGTTTTTCTCATATTTCTACCGTTCCCGATATGTTTACGAGGTCAGAACTGCTTTAGATGTAGCTCGGCGGTTTTGGAGTCCAAAAATGCAAGAGATTGTTCTTAATGATTATCTCGAAACTCTTGATAACGACCGTCTGCTAGTTTTAATAGACTGCGCAGATAATGATGTTTTTATGGAAATAGTTAAAAATAGATGGACTGAAAAGGATATTCCTACCTATCTAAAAGTTCGGTTTATTAAAAGACTCAGAGGACTGGGAATCTCGGATTTTCTGTTTTTGAGAGAGATAGATCCAAACAATTTCTTAGGCTTACTATTGTTTTGTAAAGAACCAATAGATAAGAAAATGGTGGCTGAATGCTATAATAGAGTTGAAGATAAATATAAGCCTTTTGCAATTTGGACAGTTGCAAAGCTTGGCTATTGGGATATTGTCAAACCGTCAATTAAAAGTTATATTCAAAAGCCAGAGAATAAATATCCTGGATTTTCAAGTATTATGTTTGACTGAACTGATAGGTTGGACGGATATTTAAAATTGGATTTTTGGATATGACAAATGTTAACTATGATAGACAATCTCATAATCGAAGTAACGTTCCAAAACATACAAAATCGACGGTTAATGCAAATGAGGTGAAAAAAATAGTAAACGGGGTATATCAACTCATTGAACAATAATAAATAAAGACCTCTTTCATTTTTTTTTAACTATTTATATGAAAATTTTGAAAAATGCTTTTTGTTTGCAATTTTAGGTAAATAGTATTCTACATAATCAAATTAATATGCACTTAACCGAAACCGCATCCCTATTGGAGGAAATTAGACCTAAATTATCTTATCATCAAAGCACCCTTTCTACAAGTAATGCTAAGAGAATTTATTTAAATGAACTTACAAAATTTAGGGCGTCTATAGAGCGACTTGACTTTATATCTGCACTTAAGCAATTACTAAAACCTATAAAAGATTCTCCCATTTTTATGACAGAATCAGACGAGATAACAATAACTGACGCAGAGGCTAATAAGTTGTCAAAAGACCTATCATCTTTAAGAAATGCAATATCAGCAATTATTTTGCTTGCTCATACCGAAGATGTTGAAGAGATAGACAGTATTCGGATAAAATTACCGCCGTTTCATACTTTTGAAGAACTTCAAAAGTTATCGGGCGAACTCAAACTTGCAGTAGAGGTGCCTCTGTATAATAGTCACATTGGTGCGAAAGTCGACATAAAAAGAGCTGAGACTGGATCTATTTGGTTTTTGATAGGACTGGGGATTCGTGCCGCGGGACAGATGCTTGCAGATTTGGCGCACTTGGCATTGAATGTGAGAATGAAAAAGATTGAGGGCGATAAGCATATTGAATACCTCAAACAGAATAAAGCAGCCACCGATATGTTAAATACTCTTTCTGAATTCACTAAGACGACAGTTAAAAATTATTTAGACGAGCAAGCAGAACAAATTCAAAATAAATATTTTGATACAAAGAAAACTAAGGATGCCTTAAATATAATAAAAACGGCTGCGGAAACTTTTGGCAATCTTTACGAAAAGGGAATGATTGTTCAATCAGCCATGCCTAGCGCGGTTGATAATGAGGTGCCGCCAATAAAATTTCCATCAATTGACGAAATAAAACTATTAAAGGAAAGTATTAAACAGATCTCAAGCAGCAAAAATGGCGATCAAGAGAGCGCTTGATTGCTTCGCGGTTGAAGTATCAATGTTTTGATTTAGGTGTTTTCGGGTATCCGCCCGACCAAGTGCATATTTCCTGAGCGTTGTATAATGCAGAACTTTGCTTAATGAGCAAAGAAGAAAAGAGATCACAGATGCTATCGATGGTAGCAGA
>NZ_BAABIQ010000022.1:0-11408 GCF_039542865.1 Olivibacter ginsenosidimutans
TTTCAGACATGACCATGCTATCGACATTAAACAGAAAAACAGCGATCAAGTGAAACCAAGCATGTTTTGTAAGAACATTGGGAATTTAACCGGACAACAATGATTGATGATCTAAGAATTTCGAGAAACATCATTTATCTGACAGATGCGGGAGAACCGGCTTTAATTATTTTGGATAAAACGACAGGTAAAGGAAGAAGAGTTTTAGAAAATCAACCTTCAACCACGGATAATTTACCCATAAAAGCGGAAGGGAAAATCATGAAAGATGAAAAAAGAAATGAAGTGAGAATCCACGCAGACCAATTGGAAATTTCTCCCGATGGGAAATGGCTTTACTTTCAGCCTGCAAGCGGTCCGCTTTGGAGAGTGGAAACGCAATATCTGAATGATGAAAATATATCTGAAAAAGATCTGGCATCGAAAGTAGAATTATTCTATAAAACCCCATCAACAGGAGGAACAGCCATCGATGCAGACGGAAATATTTATGTAAGCGATGTCAATAAAAGCGAAATCATTAAAATATCACCAGAAGGAAAAGAAAGTCTGGTCATTAAAGACAAAAGATTGCTTTGGGCAGACGCTTTATGGATTGATGACAACGGCTATCTATGGATTCCCACAGGTCAGCTCAACCGTTTGGCGGCATTTCAAAACGGAAAAAGCAAAGTGGAACTTCCCGTTGTGATTTACAAGTTGAAAATCAATGCAAAACCTCTAAATAACTAAGTAAAAAGATCAAACATCATATATAACATTTAAAAAAAAATTATGAAAGCAATCATATTAAAAGAAGCAGGAAGCGTAGAAAATTTAGAATATGTGGAATTGGCGAGACCTGCCATTAACGAAGGTGAAGTATTGATAAAAGTAAAAGCTATCAGTATTAATCCTGTAGACACAAAAAGCCGTTCTGGAAAAGGCGTTTATGGAAGAATAAAAACAGAAAATCCATTGATTTTGGGTTGGGATATTTCCGGGATCGTGGAAGAAACTAAAAGTTCAGATTTTAAAATAGGCGATGAAGTTTTCGGAATGGTTAATTTTCCCGGACACGGAAAAGCGTATGCAGAATTTGTAGCGGTTCCAGCCAATCAACTGGCATTAAAACCAAAAAATATCTCTTTTGAAGATGCTGCAGCTTCCACTTTGGTTGCGCTTACGGCGTATCAGGCTTTGGTTCACAATGCGAATATTCAGGAAGGGCAAAACGTTTTGGTTCACGCCGCATCAGGTGGAGTTGGGCATATCGCGGTACAGATTGCCAAACATTTGGGAGCGAAAGTAACGGGAACTTCTTCCGCTAAAAACAAAGATTTTGTCTTGGGCCTAGGTGCAGATTCACATATCGACTATCACGGTTTCGACTGGAAATCAGCGGGCAGAACTTTTGATTTTGTGTTGGATACGATTGGAGGAGATAATATCGACCATTCTCTTGAAGTGACCAAAGAAGGTGGTTCTATCATCAGTATTCCGACAGGATTGAATGAAGAGGTCACTTCAAAGGCAAACTCTAAAGGAGTGAAAGGTTATTTCATTCTAGTACAATCCAGCGGTGAGGATATGAAACAGATTGCTTCTTTCTTGGAAAGTGGTGCTGTAAAACCTCATGTTTCAAAGGTTTTTCCTTTCGAACAAATGAGAGAAGCTCATTTGGAGCAGGAAACGGGCAGAACGGTGGGTAAAATAGTGATAACGCTTTAAATCAAAATTTAAAATTATGAAATTGACATATTTAACGGCTATTGCAATGTTGGTCACATTGTTTACAGCTTGCAATAATAATTCATCAACCAAAGCCGATGCTCAAGAAAACACAATTGAGCAGGTTGCTGAACAAAAGCCAATTTTAGAAGAAGTTTTTGCAGACAGTACTTATCAATTAACAGGTGTTGCTGTAGCAAAAGACAACCGAGTTTTTGTGAATTATCCTTATTGGCTGGATTCGCATTCCTATTCAGTGGTTGAGGTGAAAGATGGAAAACCAGTTCCTTATCCCGATGCTGAATGGAATAGCTTTAAAAAAGGTGAAGATGGCCAAAATAAATTTGTATGCGTTCAAGCAGTGGTGACTGATGACAAAGGATTTCTTTGGGTGGTAGATGCAGCAGGAATCGGGCTTGGAAAAGTATACCAGCACAGCAGTAAAGTGGTTAAAATAAATTTAGCCACTAATAAAATCGAGAAAATATACAGATTTCCAGAAAATGTAGTACGAGAAGATGTTTACATCAACGATATCCGGGTGGATAATGAAAATGGTTTTGCTTACTTAAGCAATTCAAATACAGGTGGAATCATTGTTTTGAATATTAACACAGGAGAATCAAGATTGGTTTTAGCCAATTCCCCTTCTGTAAAATCTGACCCGAATTATCATTTTTCTCCATTGGGGACGGAGCTTAAAAAAGGTGACGGTTCTTCACTTAAAGTGAATTCAGATGGTATTGCGCTCACTCCCGATAATCAATATGTGTACTACAAGCCGCTTACAGATAACCGTTTGTATAGAATTAAAACCGATTTGTTGAGAGATTTTAAGACAACTGAGACTGTTTTAAACAAAAGTGTAGAAGATTTAGGAAAATTCGTCACAACGGACGGAATGATCTTCGACAAAAAAGGGAATCTATATTTTGGAGATTTGGAGCAGAATTCAATCGTAAAAATTACTCCGGATTTGAAAATGCAGACGATTGTAAAGGATGATGAACAACTGATCTGGCCAGACAGTTACAGCATTTCTGAAGATGGATATTTATACATTTCCAATTCGCAAATTCAGTTGATGCCTTGGTTTCACGAGGGGGTAGTGCAGTTTAAAAAGCCGTTTAAAGTGTTGAGAATTAAAATTTAAACGATGAAAAGCATTATCCAAATTCTAGCTGACAGCCAAAAGGTTTTTATCAATTTCACCAGGATAGCCATTTTCATTGTGATGGCTTGGATTGGTGGCTTGAAAGCCTTCCAATATGAAGCAGACGGCATCGTTCCCTTTGTAGCCAACAGTCCCGTAATGAGCTTTTTCTATAATCATCCTGAAGAATACAAAGCGCATAAAAACAAAGAAGGCGAAGTAGTGCCCCAAAATATCGAATGGCATACAGAAAACGGAACATACATATTCTCCTACGGATTGGGAACTATTATCGTTATTATCGGTTTACTAACACTGCTGGGAATCTGGTTTCCAAAAATAGGTTTACTGGGCGGTTTACTCACTTTCGGGATGTCTCTGGTTACACTTTCCTTTCTGATTACAACTCCTGAAGCCTATGTGCCTAATTTGGGAGGTGCCGAGCACGGATTTCCCTATCTGTCGGGTGCAGGCAGATTGGTTATAAAGGATATTATAATGCTGGCGGGCGGACTGGTTGTTGCATCGGATGCAGCGAAGAGAATTTTAAAAAATCAGGGCTTATGAAATCAAAACTGAAAGGTTTATTCCTTTTTATCATCGCAACCTTCCTGCTTGGTCTTAGCAGGAAGGATTTGCTGTATGGATGGATTGATGATTGGTATATGCGAAAGAAGATAGCAGAAACCAAGTCGCAAAATCCGAATGAACTGCGTTTTGAAACGCAAAAATTAGATTATGATAGCCTTCAAAAAAGTTTCAAAAATCCAAACTTGTATTTTGAAGTCGTGAGGCTGGGCCATATAGATTTTAATAGTTATAAAAGAAATGTAAAAAAGGTAGAAGATGGAGATATTGCAGAAAACGCATCAGAGAGCAACTAAACAATACCTTACTGAAACCAGGTTTGTTTTTTATTGCCATATCAAGATTAAAATACCTCTTCAACCCGGAGCGGAAACTTTGATTGATCAATGTTTTGAGTTATTAAAAAGCATTGATGAACAATATAATTCATACAGTCAAGGCTCTTACTTTGATAGAATAAATAAAAATGCAGGAAACTGGGTAGAGGTTGATGAAACCACTATTTGGCTGTTAAATGAGCTTGATAAAATGAAGTCAATTTCCAATGGAATATACAATGTAGCTGTAATGCCATTATTACGACTTTGGGGATTTTATCAAAATAGAAGTTGCAGCCTGCCGTCTTTCGATCAAATAGCTCTGCTCACAGAACAACTTAAAGGTAATGTGGTATCTATAAAGGATAATCAGGTAAAACTTACGAGAGGAAACGAATTGATTACAGGTTCTTTTATTAAGGCTTATGCGGTTGATCAGGTAGTTGCTTTTCTGAAGGCGAAAGGCGTTACAGATGCTCTTATTAATGCGGGAGGAAGTACGATTTATGCGATGAATGACCAAGGGCATCCATATTGGAAAATTAATATTCCTCATCCAACTTTAGAAGATGGCTCTTGGTTTCAAATCCACCTGAGCAATGAATGCCTTTCCTTATCTGGACGAAAAAGCAGTTTTATAACTATCGATGATAAGCAGTATAGTCATATTATCAATGTTGCAACAGGTTGGCCTTCATTAAACTATCAAGCAGTAACGCTCACCTCTTCTGCTTTTTACGGAGATGTAATATCTACTGTCCTCATGGCGAATGATACAGATAAAAAAGTAAATGAAAATTTGAAACAAGCATTCAAAGATAAGCTGAAGTATTATGTAATTAATGATGCAATGCCTGCTGGAATTCCTGTATTTATCGAATGCTAAAAATGGTACAAGCCTATGTTACATATACCCGATAAAAAGAATCTTTACAAAGATGTAGAAATTGAAACTTTTTCTCCCTCTAAAATATTACACCTACCACTTTCAGCATTTGGTGGCGAGTTGGAGGTAATAGTTCAGAAAGGCGATCGTGTTTTAAAACACCAAAAGTTAGCACAAAAAGAAGGCATTTTCGGAGGTAATATTCACGCACCAGTTTCAGGATATATTGGTGAGCTAATCATCATAAATGGTGAGCCATTCCTTGAGCTTTTCAATGATTTTTTGGATGAAGAGGTCGATGCAAAAAATAGTTTACCAACTCAAATTTCAGATTTCATACAGCTACTTCAGGATAATGGTATTGAAGGAAGTGGTGGTGCCCGATTTCCTACAGCGGCAAAGTATAATGTGAACGAAGGTCAAATCGACACGCTTATTATTAACGGCGCAGAATGCGAGCCCTATCTCTCAGCTGACTATGCATTAATGAAAAGCTATGCCAACGAAATTTCGCAAACACTCCATTTTATACAGCACCTTTACAAGATACAAACGATTATTCTCGGTATTGAGCGAATGCACAAATCATTAAAACCTCTACTGGAAAAAGCGTTCAAGCATTTTAATGTCGAGGGAAAAATAAAACTATTACCTGATTTCTATCCGCAGGGAGGTGAATTACAACTGATAAAGTCTACAACAGGAAAAGAACTAAAAAAAGGGACTATTCCTTCCAAAGAGGGAATCCTGGTAAGTAATGTTGCTACTGTTATCGCAATGTACAACGCAGTATTTAAAGGAATTCCATACGTACGGCGTATAGTAACCTTATATGATGAGCACACTAATAGTGGAAAAAATTACTGGATACCATTAGGAACTACAATTGCTGAAATTTCAGCATCATTTTTCCCCGAAACAAGTTTGCCATTTTCAATGATTATAGGTGGTCCGATGATGGGAAAGCTTGTAAAAGATGAAAAAACTTCTGTCCATAAAGGCAGTGGGGGCCTGATTAGATTGAAGAAAAAAACGAATAAAACCGAAAGCTGTATTGGATGTGGTTATTGCGTCGAAGTGTGTCCCCAGAACCTTTTACCAATGGAATTTTCAAGAAATGTTGAACGAAGAGATGCAAATAGCCTTAAGAGATTTCATCTCAACGATTGCATAGAATGCGGTGCCTGTGCGTATATCTGCCCATCCAATATACCGTTAGTGCAAGATATTAAAACCGGAAAAACAATGTTAGTATGAAGGTATCTCCATTTATAACAGCCAAAACAAATATACAAGCTGTGATGCTGGACGTAATTATAGCACTTGTTCCTTTAGCTGCTGTCGCTATTTATGCTTTTGGTACAAGAGCTACTACAGTTTTAGGATATAGTTTACTATCCTGCGTCATTACTGATTTACTGTTTGGCTACTTGTTTTTGAACAGAAGAAAATGGCTTCCAGATGGTGCTGCTGTCATTACAGCTTTGTTGTTGGCTTTTACTTTATCGCCTTTAACACCTTGGTATCTTGTTGTTTTTGGAGGTATTTTGGCAATTTTATTTGGAAAGATTTTATGGGGAGGTTTGGGTAAAAACATATTCAACCCAGCGTTAGTAGGGCGAGAATTTATGACTGCTTTTTTTCCTGCCATTATGAGCGACGGTGTTTTATGGAATACAAAACTATTTGTAGAAAGTACCAATGCGGGCATACGCACTCTTACCGATAATCCTCAATTGAGGGAACTGCTAAGTACTTTAATATACAACCCTTCGGGAGCATTGGGCGAATATTCTTTGTTGGCACTCGCACTTGGTGGAATATATCTGCTGTTGCGAAGTAGGATAAGTTGGCACATTCCTGTGGTTTTCCTTTTCAGTTTGATGCTGATACAAAATATCTTACCTATCGAAGGAAGTGCCAATTTTTCTTTAGGTGGTCTCCTATTGGGAGCCATCTTTATGGCAACAGATATGCCTACAAGTCCAACTCAGGCCAAGGCAAAAATATATTTCGGAGCAATGCTAGGTGTTGTAGTGGCAGTAATGTTGTCTAGTGGTATCAATAATGTGTATTTGTCTTACGGCATTTTGCTAATGAATGCATTTTCTGCACAAATAAACTCCTTGTTTATGCCAACTGCCTGGGGACATAAACCCGACAGAGGGTTTATAAAATGGGAAACTATTGCAAAGCAAACACTAATTATCTTGTTAGCCTGCTTTGCTATCATTAGTTTGCGTAAGGCCAATCTTATCCATTACCTGATTTATCTCTTTGCCTTGTATACCATTTTAAAATTTTATTATCACCATCAATTTAAAACAAATGAATTATTTTAAATATATAGCTATGCGACATTTATTCTCACTCATTATTTTACTGATTACCCTTCAATCTTGTCAAGATGAAGTGGTTACCAAAACCTACACTGGCGATAGCCAAAAGGCAATTCTTGATAACATGATTACCCGAAGAGCGATCCGGAAATTTACACCACAAAATGTGAGCAATGCACAAATTGATACCATTATGAAGTACGCCATTTACGCTCCCTCTTCGTTAAACAAACAGCCTTGGCAAATTAGGGTCGTTAAAAATGAACAATGGCTAACGGAACTGAACAATAGATTTTTGAAATACGCCGAAGGGAAAACTTTTCAAGGGAGTGCTGCTAATTACAAAGAACCAGGATTTAGTATTTTTCATCATGCACCAGTATTCATTGTGATTGCCAGGGATAAAAATAATCCCGTGAGCAGTCTGGACTGCGGTATCATTTTGCAAAATATACTTTTGGCAGCTCACGCTACAGGACTTGGAACCTGCCCACTTGGAACTGTAGTGCCCGTAATGAACCGGGAAGAAAATAAAGATTTGCTTGCTGCCTTGAATATTCCTGAAGATTATGAAGTAGCCATCAACATCGCCTTAGGCTATCCCGCAGAAAATCCACCCGTTAAAGAACGATATACTGACAAAATTAAAATCATTGAATAATATGAACACAAAAATCAACAAATTAGTAATGCCGGTTGCGGGAATTATTTCATTGCTATCTTGCAGTAACCCTTCGGATAAAACGGTAAGCACTGTTGATGCCAATCACGATAAAGTTTGGCATTATTCCATCATTGACGCCATGAGACGAGGCATTTATGAAGGCACACACACGGTGGAAGAGCTTAAGAACCACGGCGATTTCGGGCTGGGAACATTTAACCATCTCAATGGAGAACTTATAGCTTTGGATGGTGTGATCTATAGAATCCCACCATCAGGATTGGTAGAAGTGGCAGCCGATACGTTGAAATCCCCATTTACTTCTTTAAGTTTTTTCAAAGCAGAGCAAAAGAAAAGCATCCGTTTTTCAGGAAACTTTGAAGAGTTGCAGAAGCAAATTTTAGCAATGCTTCCCTCAAAAAATTTACCGTATGCAATAAAGGTAGAAGGCATATGGAACGAGATTACAGTTGGTGGTGCAGATCCTATCCCTGCAACAGATACAACCGCATTGGCGACCCTAATGGAAACACGACCTCAATATAATGCCAAAATGTTAAAAGGAACAATGGTGGGCTATTTTACCCCTTCCGTAATGAGCAATATCGACTTGTCACCATTTCATTTTCATTTTATTTCTCAAGATAAAAAGTTTGCAGGCCACTTGATGACCGGTGTCTTAAAGGATGCTGAAGTCCTGATATCAGTGGATGAAAAAACCGGATACGATGTGGAGTTACTTAACCAAAATCAGCGTTTTAAATCGCTTGAATTTCAAAACAGAAATGGTGCGGCAACCTATTAATTTTAAAATCAATTAATTATACAACATGTTAGATCTCATCTATCAATATTATACGGCAGAAAAATCTGCAGCAGAATATACCATACCCGTGGGGATTGTATTCGTTGTAATCGGTTTTCTTTTTTGGCAATTTTTATCAGAAAATCAAATTTCAAAAGGTTTGGGGCTAGGTTTAATGATTGCAGGTGTGTTGATTATAAGCATATTACTTGCAAATCGACAATATAATATAAAAATGATAGACGGCCTCAGCAACAGAAAGCTGGAACAGACTGAACAATTAAAACAAACTGAAATCAACAGGATGGAGAAAGTAATGAACGTTTCTTTTAAATATGCCTTCATTTCATTTTTTGTATTGATCATTTTGTTGACAGGGGCGATGTTATTCTCACGCAGTTATTATTGGAAAGGGATGAGTCTTGCTTTTCTTCTTTTTGTACTGGTATTGGCCATTGCCGACACATATAACTCCAAGAGAAATCAAGAATATCTACAAACACTTGAACAACTAAAAAAATAATGATATGACAACAAGATATTTAGCCTTTGAGGTGAAAGAAGAAGATAATGTATTTACCTCAGCAATCGTGGAGAAAGAAATTGAAGGAGTTCCAGATGGATATGTATTGATAAAAGTTGAATACAGTTCACTTAATTATAAAGACGCCTTATCTGCGAAAGGAAATAAAGGAGTAACCCGAGAATACCCACACGTTCCAGGAGTAGATGCAGCAGGAACAGTATCATCTTCTAACTCTAAACTTTGGAAAACCGGTGATTCGGTAATTGTCACAGGTTTTGATTTGGGAATGAATACCAACGGCGGATTTGGTCAATATATTATTGTGCCTGAAAATTGGGTTATAAAATTACCAGAAGGTCTTTCTGCCAAAGAAGCTATGATCTACGGGACAGCAGGTTTTACCGCAGGTCTTTCGGTGCAGGCACTACTTCGCAATGGCATCACACCTAAAAAAGGAATCGTTGCTGTAAGCGGAGCAACAGGCGGAGTTGGTTCTGTGGCGGTTGCTATTTTATCGAAATTGGGATTTCAGGTTGCATCAATCAGTTCAAAGGAAGAAGCAATTCCTTTTTTGAAATCCTTGGGGGCATCAGAAATTATTTCAAGACAGGATTTTGAAGACAAAAGTGGTAAAGCATTGCTTAAACCTCGATTTGCTGCCGCTATTGATACTGTGGGTGGAAACATTTTGGCGACATTAATTAAAAGCCTTTCCTATGATGGTGTTGTTACGACTTGCGGAATGGTAAACGGTGGGGAATTGAACACAACCGTTTTCCCCTTTATTCTTAAAGGCGTTCAATTAATTGGAATCGACAGTGTTGAAATTCCACTGGAAAAAAGGCTTCCGGTATGGGAAAGTTTGGGTGGAGATTGGAAGCCCCAACAGCTTAATGATTTACCAAAAGAAATAAGCCTTAATGAACTGCCTGAATATATCGAAACAATATATAACGGTAAAATGCGAGGGAGAGCTGTTTTAAATTTAACAACTATAACAAAAGTTAAATAATGAAAAGTAGTGCATATGAAGAACTTTTATGCTGAAAAGTTAGAGCAGCTAGATAATGAGTTGGATAAATTGTTTAGAGAGTTTAATTGCCAAATTTTATTATCTGAAGCTGCTATAAACGTTATATTAAAATATCTGTCGGAAATTAAAATCCACACCTTAGAAAATGGATTTAAAAATCTTCAGGAAGAAATTAATTTTTTCAAGCACCAAAAACCCGTTATTGTTTCAAAACTTATCTACTATAATGCCATTTATAAAATTGAAACAAAAAAGCCATACGGGACTAAGTGCATAAGGAAATATTTTACCAAAGAACTAAAAAAACTAAAAAGGTTTTTTGATAATAATCTTGATTTCTACAAATATTATAGAAGCCATAATTCATTTCTTGACGAGAATTTTTTTGTACGTGAAAAACATGATATAAGACTGTGGTTAGACACATTTTATTTTGAGGCAGATCATCGATTTTCTACTTCTCACGATTATAAAGTTGCTAAAATAATAGCCAATGACCTTATACAGGTTTACATTGAAGATCAACTCAATAGTATAACCAAGCAAAGAAAAAGCGAGAGTTCAATGTTGACGTGGACAGCTAGTAAAACTGATTTAACTGAGCTTATTTACGCTCTCCATGCCCAAGGTGTATTTGAGAACGGCAAGTCAGATATAAAATTAATTGTGCAAAGCTTTGAAAGTTTCTGCAATATCGATCTCGGTGATTTCTACCGTACTTATCTAGAATTGAAAAACAGGAAACTTAATCGGACGAAATTTTTGGATACCATTCATGAAAGTCTTTTAAAAAAGATGGATGAACAAGATGAGAGGTAACTATTTTCAAAATCACAATCGTATGGACGATCGCTCTTTATTTGTCGATTTATCAATAATTGCTTTTGGTGCATCTTCGGAAGGTTCAGGAGTGATTGACAACTGTATTTTTCGCTCCACAGAAGCCAACTCCGTTTTGAGTTCGCTCAACCGCATCTCCTTACACCAAGTACCGTTTACTACTTCATGAAGAATAGGCAGATCTTTTTGTATTTCAGCAATTTTCTTTTGTTCTTGTTCAATGTAAACTGGTAGTTTTTCCAATGCGTTGAGAAAATTCATTGATGCCAATTTTTCATCTTTGGCTATAATACCGTTATTGTAGGTGTATTTAATATTTCCCTCTCCCTGAATCAGAAAACGGTTTACCCGAATATCCACACCGTCTTTTTGCGACATTTCCGTTTTTACTAAAAGTTGAAAACCGTAAAGGCTTCCGATTTCTTCATAACCCCCACCTGTAGTATCCGCCCTACCAATTACATATTGCGATCGGTTGATTAGTGATTTAGCTTTGTTATAAAAAAACAGAGCGATGGAAAAAACAGAAAGAATGCTTGCGCTGGTC
>NZ_BAABIQ010000023.1:0-14122 GCF_039542865.1 Olivibacter ginsenosidimutans
ACCAGCGCAAGCATTCTTTCTGTTTTTTCCATCGCTCTGTTTTTTTATAACAAAGCTAAATCACTAATCAACCGATCGCAATATGTAATTGGTAGGGCGGATACCCTGTAACGGCAAGTCTGGTGCCATCAACACCAATTTCTTTTCCGTGCTCAGAAACCCATTTGGTTGCTGCGTAAGCCTGATTGATAGCAATTGGAAATCTCGCTTCCGGAGAGGGCGTGTAATCCGGAAAAACTGCTACTGCACCACTGTTTACAACCAAATCACGAACCAATCTTTTGTGCGTAGGATAATCTCCTAAAACCCATCCGCCACCATGAAAGAACATAAATACAGGAAGTCCGGCCTTTGCGCCCTTTGGTTTTACGATGTGGATTTTTACTGTTTGCCCATCTTGTGTAATGGTTTTTTCAGATTCTTCGATGTCAGCATAATCGAAGTTTACAGATTTTTGAGCACCTACCAGAACCAATCTGGCATCTTTTGGAGCCAAGGTTTCCAATGGTTTTCCGTCGCCGCTGTTGAGAGCTTTTAAAAATTCTCTGGTTTCTCTGCCAATATTTGGGTCTTGTGAGGCTGGATTAGATTGTGCCATAATAGTAGAATTAATGATAAAAAATGTTGCTAAGGTTAGCAATTTGACATATACTGTTTTCATTATAATTATTTTTGAAGGTTGATATTTAAGATAATTTCGAAGTTGAAAGCCGAACTTACCGGACAGGTTTTTTCTGCTTCTCTGGCTATTTTTTCAAATTCCTCTGTGGAGATTCCGTCCACTTTTGCGTTGAGTGTCAATTCAGATTGTGTGATTTTTCCGTTGTCGAGGGTGATGACAGATTTTGTTTCCAGATTTTCGGGGTGATAACCGGCTTGTGTCAAATCCAGACTCAGTTTCATTGTAAAACATCCGGCGTGGGCGGCTGCCAAAAGCTCTTCTGGATTAGTTCCAACGCCGTCCGCAAAACGACTGTTGAATGAATATTGGGTTTGATTTAAAACGGTACTTTGAGTGGTTAAATGTCCGTTTCCTTCTTTGATGGTACCGTTCCAAACGGCGGTTGCGTTACGTTTCATAATCTTTGTTTTTAATTATTATTTTTTGATGAAACAAAGGTATGTCGCTGCAAGGTGCTGAAAAATATCAAAAGGTCGATTAGAATTGTACTTTTTTCCTTCTATTGGGAAATTATGAATTAATCTTTAATTTCTTTCCTAAAAACCGCCGGAGTTTTCCCTGATTTTTGGGCAAACATTCGATTAAAATACGCTGGGTCTTCATAGCCCAATTGATAGGCAATTTCCTTAATGCTCAATTCGCTGTAAAGCAGCAATCGCTTTGCTTCCAGAATGATTCTGTTTTTAATCATCTCATTCGGATTTTCGAGATTGAGTTTGTGAAATTTATTGGAAAGCGTTTTGGGAGCCAGGTTCAGAAGGTCTGCATAATCGGCAACGCTGTGTTTTTCTTTGTAATGAATATTTACCAGACGGCTAAAATTTCGGAAAAAATCCTGTTCAACATTAATGAGATTAAACTGTTCGGATTGAAGATTCTGTTTTTTCCATTGTCTTGTAGCTCTAATAATGATTTGTTTCAGATAGGTTCTAATCATTTCCTCAGATGAACGGTCTTGAAAATTAAGTTCATCATTGATTTGATTAAATAATTGCGACACCGTTTTCAGCTGGTCTTCCAGCAAATCCACCTTTGGAATTTCAAAAATATTGTTGAATAAAAGTCCGTCACAAGCCACCTCTTCGTCGTGAATCTGAATGCAGTAAAAATCTCTGTTGTAATAAATCAAAAAAGCATCTTCATCAGTTGCCGATTGAATATCAAGATATTGATTGGTGTTAATGAAAAACAAAGCCGGATTTTCAGTTTCATAAACATTGAAATCTACCGTCAAAGAATAACCTGCGGGAACGAACAAAACTTTGATGTAAGGTCTGAATGTTTCTCCATTCACAAAATCCAACGTTTCGGAATTAAAAGAAACCAATCCTAATTTTTTGTGATGCGATTCGAAAATGGGAGTCAAATTGCTCATTATCTACTTATGTTATTAGTACAAATTTAAAATTATTTTCAAAAACGTAATTCTGTGCTATTCTTCCGCTGATTTGGGTTACAAGCTTGGTGCTGATGCGAGATAACTTTGTCTTATCAAAATTTAAAAACAAAACAATCAAAATTTTAAAAAATGGCAAAGACAATTTTTATCACAGGAGCATCAAGAGGATTTGGAAAACTTTGGACAGAAGCATTGCTAAAAAGAGGCGACAAAGTAGCGGCAACATCAAGAAACATTGAAGCTTATAAAGTTTTGGCAGAACAATATCCCGAAACTTTTCTTCCTATTTCTTTAGATATCACCGACAGAGAAGCGGTTTTTGAAGCAGTAAACAAAGCTAAAAATCACTTCGGAAGTTTAGATGTTGTCATCAATAACGCCGGTTATGGTGTTTTCGGAGCGGTGGAAGAAGTGGGAGAAAAAGCAATTAAAGATGTTTTTGAAGCCAATGTTTTTGGTACGCTTTGGGTAACACAGGCTGCTTTGCCGATTTTCAGAGCGCAGGGAAGCGGTCATGTGATTCAGTTATCGAGTGTTTTAGGGGTTTGGAGCTTACCGACTTTAGGAATTTACAACGCTACTAAATTTGCGGTGGAAGGTTTCAGCGAAGCTTTGGCAACAGAAGTGAAACCGTTCGGAATTAACGTGACCATGATTGAACCTAATGGCTACACAACCGATTTTGGTGGAAGTTCTGCAGTTCACGGCGATGCAATTCCGGCTTATGATGCTTTGAAAGCCAGTTTGGGAGAAGCTGAAGGTCTTTTACCTGAAGATTATGGAACACCGGATGCTACCGTTCCTGCAATTTTAAAATTAATCGACAGCGAAAACCCGCCACTTCGTTTATTCTTAGGAAAAGTAGGATTAAGAAAAACCGAACGAGTTTATGCCGAAAAACTAAAGGTCTGGAACGATTGGAAAGAAGTTTCCGAAGCAGCTCACGGTCATTAATTTTTTTATGAAAGCCTTGCTGATAAAAAAGAGCAAGGCTTTCTTTTTTTAAATCCTATCAATATGAAATTTCAAAAGACAAAATATTTGTACATCAGTACAATATTGGCGTTTATGCTCATTCCGCTGGGTGGCTTAACGACGGATATTTACATTCCGTCACTTCCTGCGATGGCAGAAGATTTGAGTGTACCGGTTGAGAAAGTGCAGATTTCACTGCTTTTATTTATGGTAAGTTCAGGATTTAGCCAGCTTTTTATCGGAAGTACTCTTGATAGTTTTGGGAGATACAGAATCAATATTTTTGCTTTAATCACCTTTTCTTTGGCAAGTTTTATCATTGCCTTGGTTCCGGAAATTTATGTGATTTATTTGATGAGAATTATTCAGGGGATCACGGTTTCACTCATTATTGTCGGGAAAAGAGCTTTTTTTGTTGACCTATACAAAGGCGAAAAACTGAAACACTACACCAGTCTTTTTTCGATTGTCTGGGCAACTGCACCTATTGTTGCACCCTTCATTGGTGGCTATTTACAGGTACTTTTCGGGTGGAAATCCAATTTTTATCTCTTAGGAATTCTTACCATCATTATTTTGATTTTCGAACTTCGGTTTACAGGAGAATCTCTACAGAATTTTCAGGTGTTTAAAAGAAAAGAAATTGTAGCAGTTTACAAAAAAATGTTGGGAACACCTGATTTTTATTTAGGATTAATCATTATTGGTTTAAGCTATTCACTTCTAGTAGTTTACGGAATGGTAAGTCCCTTTATTATTGAAAAAGTATATGGATTTTCGCCAGTCGTTACGGGGTATAGCTCACTGGCTTCGGGAATTGCTTTAATGAGTGGCGGAATTACTTCTAAATTAATGATTAAAAAGGGACTTTTTACCAAAATAAATACGGCGATAATTTTACAGCTACTCATCGTTTTTGCAATGCTTACTGTCACTTTAAAGTATGACGGATTTTTATTTTTACTGGGTTTCACTTTATCATTACATCTTTTATCGGGATTTATTTTCAATAATGTTTATGCGTACAGTTTACAGAGATTCACGACAAATGCCGGAATTGCAAGTGGTTTGACTGGTGGTGGTGTGTATGTAGTAAGCTCAGTTGCGGGCTATGGATTAATTAATTTATTTGAAATTAAAGATATTCAGACATTTGCTTTGGTAAATTTTATCATTGTTGGGACATTATTCGTTACCATTTTACTGTTCAGAAAAGCTTCGATGCATCAAAGATTGGAAGCAAGCTCGCAGGTAAGTTAGTTACTATACAAAACAGAAGTGCTGTCCATTTCTGTTTTTTAATTTCTTAAATTTGATAATACTTAAAGCTTTTAGCCCAATTAAATATGGAAAAAATCAATCACTATAAAAGCATCGTAGAATTGCACGAGAAAAGCGGTTTCGAACCTCCGAAAAATCCCCTTTTAGTTTGATGACTTGTAAAGAATTAATGACCTATTCTGTAGGTGAAGACCGATTTACAGGAGATTTTTATATGATTGGTTTAAAAAAAATCAAGTCTGGTTATGTGTTGTATGGTAAAACTAAATATGATCACAACAATGGCTCGGCGGTTTTTATGAAGCCCAGACAAATCATTGAAGTTCGCAATGTTCAGTTTGCTGAAAAGGGTTTTGTGATGTTTTTCCACGAAGATTATTTATCGGGACATCCACTGAACGAGCAAATCAAAAAGTACGGTTATTTTGAATATGAGATCAATGAAGCGCTTCACATTTCGCCTTCGGAAGAAGTGATTATGTGGGAACTTTATGAGAAAATCAGAAGAGAATATGATGAAAATTCGGACGAATTCAGCAGGGAAATTATTTTGTCGCATATCGATTCTATTTTAAAATATTCTGACCGTTTTTACAAAAGACAGTTCATAGACCGAAGCCCGAATGTTTCGGGAAGTATGGTTAAAAAATTCCTGACGGTTCTGGATGAGTATATCAAAGCGAACAAACATATTGATGACGGTTTGCCAAGCGTTAATTTTATGGCTGGAGAACTTGCGATTTCTCCCCGTTATCTCAGCGATATTCTGAAACAGGAAACCGGAAAAACAGCCTTGGAACACGTTCATATTTATTTGATTAAAGAAGCTAAAAATCTGCTGTTGAGTTCAGAAAGCAACGTTGCAGGAATTGATTTAGGTTTCGAAAGTCCGTCATATTTTACCAGATTATTTAAAAAAGTGGTTGGGGTAACGCCTGTTCAATATAAAAAAGAAGCGGTTAAGCAGTTTTATATGTTTTTAATTCTGCTCAGGAAACTGTTTTCTGAAGTGCAGCGGAGAAATTCCGGCTTTGGTTTTGAAAATTTTAGTGAAGTGCGAGGGATGTTCAAAACCAAGTTCATAAGCAATTTCGCTTACCGATTTTGTAGTTCCCAAAAGGATGTTTTTTGCTTTATCGACCAGCTTTAAATGAATGTGTTCTATAGTTGTTTTGCCTGTAAATTTACTGAGCAAGTCTGATAAATAATTGGGAGAAAAATTTAGTTTGTCGGCAAAATATTTTACTTCGGGAATGCCTTTTTCTATCAATTGTTCCTCATTAAAATAAGCATTAAGAAAACTTTCAAAACGTTGGGTTACATCGTTTCCGGTTTTGTTTCTGGTAAAAAACTGTCGGTCATAGAATCGGTCAGCATAATTCAAAAGCATTTCAATCTGATTTAAAATTAAACCTTGAGTATGGCGGTCGATATTCTGCGAATATTCTTTTTTAATCCTAACAATTACTTCATCAAGCAAAACTTTTTCATCTTCCGAAATGTGAAGTGCCTCTTTGCTTTCGTATTGAAAAAAGGTGTATTTCTGAATTTTTTTTCCTAAATCTGACCCGTAAATAAAATCAGGATGAAATGCCAGAAACCAACCTTCCTCAATCTGGGTATCTGCACTCGGGCTCATTACCTGGATGGGTGCCGTAAACATCAAAGTTCCTTCTTGAAAATCGTAATGGGAACGACCGTATTTTAAACTTCCTTTGAACTTTTTGAAAACAATTGTGTACAAATCAAGGCTGTAAAAATAGTTGGCAAAATTCTCGTCAGATCGGCTTATGTTTTTCAAATCAATCACCGTCACCAAAGGATGTTTTGGGCTTCCGTAATTGTAAAAATGATGAAGGTCTGCAACCGATTTTATGGAAATAAAAGCTTCCGGCATTTTTCTGATTTTAGTATTAAATTTAAACTTTTCTGCTGAATTACGCCTGCATCAATCTCAAAAAATCTGCTTCGGAATTTTTGTTTTTCAAGTCGATATAAAACTGTGCATCTTCGCCAATTACATATCTTAATTTGGGGAGTTGGTCTGTTGCAGCCCCGAAAATAGTTTCCGCAACCTGCTCTGCGCTCGCTTTTGGAATATGTTCTGTGCGTTTGGTAAATTTCGGAACGAATGCTGCCAATTCCGCATTATATTCTTCAATTGTATTCTGAATCATTTCGATTCCGCTTTTGAAATTCGTAGCGATACTTCCAGGTTCTACGATTTTTACATCAATTCCGAACGCAGAAACTTCAAAATGTAAAGCTTCGGAAAATCCTTCCACTGCGAATTTCGAGCTGTTGTACAAGCTGGCAAAAGCTCCGGCGGTAATTCCTCCGAACGAAGAAATATTAATGATTGTTCCTTTTTTCTGTGCTCTCATTATTGGTAAAACGGCTTTGGTAACATTCATCAAACCAAAAACATTCACTTCAAATTGTTGCTGAATCTGTTTAGGATTTGAAGACTCAAAAACGCCCATCAATCCGTAGCCTGCGCTGTTTAGCAAAACATCAACCGAACCGAATGTTTCTGTGCCTTTTGCTATTGCTTCCTGAACTTGTTGTGAATTGGTGACATCCAATTTTACCAACAAAACGTTTTCAAGAAGATTCAGTTCTTTTTCGTTTTCCGGCGATCGCATTGCAGCTATTACATTCCATCCGTTTTGCTGAAATAATCTGGCGGTTGCCTTTCCTAATCCCGATGATGCACCGGTGATGAATACTGTACTTTTCATAATGAATTTGTTTAAAATTTATAATGCAAAGTTCCGGCAACACGCCAAACCACAATTGTAGATTTTACGGAAAGACTTATACATTTCTTCGCAACTGACACCTTTCACTTATCATTCTCTTATCGTGGTTTTATCTTCCAAAGCCATCTTCGCAATTTCGTCTTTACGCTTAAAACTTACACCTTCGTGTTTTTTTATATATGTGAACAGTTCTTTCGCCGCCTGTACCATTTGAGGTGTGCCGCCAATTCGGTCGTGGAAGCTGATGGACATTTGCCTTCTGCGATTTGCGGCTTCTTCATACAACTGATCAAACTCCATTTTCACCTGATGTACGAATTGATCAACAGAGAAATTTTTGCCTTCAATGAGTTGAATGTCGTTGCAACGTAATGTGTAAGGAACCGTTACAAAATCCTTTCCGTTTACCTTTTGAATAAAAGGTTCATCCCTACTTAAATCATCTATGTGGTACAAAAATCCCAATTCCTGTAAAATTTTCAACGTGTTTTCGCCCCTGCGCAACCAATTGGCATTATAACCAATTGCATCAAAACCAGTAATTTTTTTGATGGCATCCACACCGTCTTTAATAAACTTTTTCTCCTCGTTGTATGACATTGTGTATTGCGTAGCCCAGTTCATTCCGTGTGCAGCAGCTTCGTGACCACGATCTACAATTTCTTTTGCCAATGCCGGATTTTTTAGCACTGCACTGCCCACCATATGCGAGGTGATTTTTACACCCAACTTATCCCAGTTATCCAACATCCGAGGAATACCTTCTTTATATCCGTACTCATACCAGGTTGTTGCCGGTAAATCTTTATAGCCTTTTTCCATATTTTGAGGGAAAGGGCTTTCTGCATTTTCGGGTTGCCCGCCGGCTTCAAACTGCATAGAAACTGAAACCACCAATCTTGAACCATCCAACCATTTTGATTTTTTTGATTTGGACTCTGGTTGCATATTTTTTCCGCTTTGCGCCATTCCAGAAAATGGTACGGCGCTTGCAACCAAGCCCGCTGTGGTAAGCAAACTGCCTTGTTTTATGAACTTTCTTCTGTCAATCATATTTTTATTTTTTAAAAAATTGGTCTAGTGAAATGCTGTTTGCAGCGATGAATTGGTACAGCGCAACAAGGATGATGGCGTGTATCATTTGCGATGGTAAAGCCTCCCAATTTTCTATTAGGCAAGTGCCGAACATTAATAGGAGCATCACAACCCAACCTGCGATAATTACTTTAGGAGAAAAGATGCCCAAGATTAGTAATATACCGATAGTGAATTCTGCCACTGGCAAGGCGTAGCTAAAAGGCGTAACCAAACTTTGTGGCAACATTGATTTTGAAAAACTGCCAGTCATCCATTGACTAAAAGCATTCAATTTTGGTAACCTTACCAAACCGTGCCCGAAAAAACTGATGCCCGCCACCAGACGTAACATCAGATAAGAAATATCATTCATAATAAAGTTTTTTACAAAGTTCAACTAAACACAAGGAAGTAAACAAGGTTTTTTACTGGATTTTTTTGTAAAATTGCAGGTATGGAAGTGCAAAATTTATACAGTACCTATGAATTAGAATGGCTCGAAACGCACGAGTACACCGCCAAACCCCGAAAAAATACTTTTTTTGAGATGGTTTTTGTGATGGAAGGAACAGGCATCCAAATCATTAATGAGCATCAACTTCCTTATGCGCCTAACAAATTATTCCTGATTTTTCCAGAGGATCTGCATAGTTTCGAGGTTCAATCGTTAAGCCAGTTTTTCTTCATCAGGTTTAATAACGATTATATTAAAACCCAAAACAGCCAAAACATCCGTGAGCTGGAATATATTTTTAACAGCCACAATCATCTTCCGGGTTGCATTCTAAAAACCGTTACCGACAAGCCGTTTATCCGTGCCGCCGTCGAAGCTTTAATTCGTGAAAGGGCAAGCCAGGCACCTCATCAGGAGCAAGTCATTCAACAATTAATAAATACCATTATTACCTATGCTGCCCGCAATCTTACTTTGCAGGAAAAGGAAGTTTTCAATGGTAAAATTTCCAGTGTAATGCCTATCATTAATTACCTTCATCAACATATTTTCGAGCCAGAGAAATTAAAAGTCAACCAACTGGCGGCACAGTTTCATCTTTCTCCAAAATATATGGGCGAATATTTTAAAAAACACACCGGAGAAAGCCTGCAACAATATATTATGCTTTATAAGTTGAAGCTCATTGAAAGCCGTTTAATGTTAACTGATATGCGTATTAATGAAATTGCTTTAGAATTTGGTTTTACAGACCAAAGCCATTTAAACAGGATCTTTAAAAAATATAAAGGTAAATCCCCTTCTTCGTATCGAAAGAGAAGCATTTAATACTATGGGTATTTCTGTGCTATTCTTCCGCTGAAATGGGTTAGTAATTTCTTTGTGTGCTGATATAACTTTGTATTAACAAAATGAAATAATTTAAATCGTAAAAAAATGAAAACAATTTCAGTACCCGAAAAAGAACAGCTAAGCTTTAGTGCACAGAGCATTTTAGAATCTGTAGAGAAAAAAATGGGAAAAATTCCCAATTTGTACGCAACGATAGGCTATTCATCATCCGCTTTAAAATCAATGTTGGAAACCGAGGCATCTTTGGCACACGACTCATCGTTTACGGCAAAAGAAAGAGAAGCGATTAATCTAATCGTTTCGCAAGTCAATGAATGTGATTACTGTTTGGCAGCGCACACTACATTGGCGAAAATGAGAGGTTTTACAGAAGAAGATACGCTGGAAATCAGAAAAGGAAGTTTTTCTGAGGCAAAATTAGAAGCTGCGATTAAATTGGCTCACTCCATTGCAAACAATAAAGGCAACGCAGGAAACGGGGCTTTAGAAAATTTCTTCAATGCAGGTTTCGACGAAAAAGCTCTAGTTGAACTGACTGCTTTGGTGGCGTTGAGAAGTTTTACCAACTATGTATTTGCCAACACTCAGATTCCTATTGATTTTCCTTTGGCACAGGCTATTTAAGAAGTGTTTTAATATAAGTATTTAGTTTTAAGTGGAAGCCTTCCAGATGTATATTTGGGAGGCTTTTTTATTTTTAAATTTTTTCCAAAACGTATTTCTGTGCTATTTTTCAGCTAAAATGAGCTAGCAGTTCGGTTGGGTTTGATGATAACTTTGCTTCATTAAATAACACTAAAAAATTAAAACAATGAGTAAAATAGTTCTTATCACAGGAGCATCAAAAGGATTCGGAAAATTATGGGCTGAAGCACTTTTGGAAAGAGGAGACAAAGTAGCGGCAACCGCAAGGAACGTTTCTTCATTACAGAATTTGAAAGATAAATACGGCGACAATATTTTGCCTTTAAAGCTTGATGTTAATAACCGTTCAGAAGTTTTTGAAGTAACGGAACAGGTAGAAAAACATTTCGGAAGAATTGATGTCTTGATTAATAATGCAGGTTTTGGTTTATTCGGAACAACGGAAGAAACGACAGAACAGCAGGCGAGAGACCAGATGGAAACCAACTTTTTCGGTTCACTTTGGGTAGCACAGGCCGTTCTACCAGTGATGAGAAAACAAAAAAGCGGACATATCATTCAGATTTCCAGCTTTTTGGGATTAACGACTTTGCCACTTTTAGGATTGTACAACGCTTCAAAATTTGCGATAGAAGGTTTAATTGAAACGATTGGTTCAGAAACAGCTCATTTGGGAATTAAAACGACATTAATAGAACCTAACGGATTTGCCACAGATTGGGCAGGAGCTTCGGCAGTTCAGACTTCTTCGGAGATTGCAGATTATAACCCTGTTCGTGCTGCATTTGCCGAAAGTGGGGAAAATCCGGATACCTGGGGAAAACCAGAAGCGACAGTAGAACCTGTTTTGAATCTTATCGACAATCAAAATCCTCCTCAACGATTATTGTTGGGTAAAATTGCGTATCACGCTATCAATGAGATTTACACCAAAAGATTAAATGATATCCAAGAATGGAAAGAAGTGAGTATTGCCGCTCACGGTCATTAAAAAAACAGTAAATTAGTATTTCAAATTCAACAGTAATGACACATTATAAAACCCTTACCGAATTGCATTTGGGGAATCATTGGGATGCTCCTGAACATCCGCTTTTCAGTATGATTGGATGCCAATCGGCGTGTACTTTGGGAAACCGGGAGTTTACAACAGATTGTTATGTGATAGCTTTCAAAAAAATAAAATCGGGAGTTTTTATGTACGGTCGTACGCAATACGACCACGATAATGGTTGTTTGTTTTTTGCAAAACCACGTCAAATCATAGAGTTGAAGGACCTTCAATTCGAAGAAAAAGGCTATATGCTGATGATCCACGAAGATTATCTGAATGGACACGAGCTTTTCAAGGAAATTGAAAAATATAGCTTCTTCGATTATGAAGTAACGGAAGCACTGCATCTTTCGCCAAAAGAAGAACAGATTATACTGGAACTCCACTCAAAAATTCAGGGAGAATATTTTAATAACCCCGATGAGTACAGCCGTGAGATTATCTTAAGTCATATTTCATCGATTTTAAAATATGCGCAGCGATATTACAAAAGGCAATTTATCGACCGAGCGCAGGTAACAGGCAAGACAGCTTCCAAGTTTAATGACGCGTTGAAAAAATATCTGGATGAAGGCTTATTAGAGAAAAATGGTCTTCCGAATGTTGCTTTTTTAGCCGATCAACTTTTTGTTTCTCCAAGATACCTAAGTGACTTATTAAAACAGGAAACCGGAAAAACCGCAATGGAACTGATTCATATTTTTATGATTTCTGAAGCGAAAAACCTATTGAGATTGGGCGAAAAAGGGGTGGCTGAAATTGCTTATGAATTAGGCTTTGAAAACGCCTCTTATTTCACAAGATTATTCAAGAAACAGACGGGAATGAAACCTTTGGAGTTTAGGAAATTGCAGATGAACTGAAATTAAAACTGCATTACAATTTGTTACAGTCATAGCAAGAATCAACTTGCTGTGACTTTTTTTCTATGTTCCAGGCCCCAGTCTTTCATCGCCATAATTACTTTTTCTAAGGACAATCCGTGTTCAGTGATTTCATATTCTACTGTTGGGGGAAATGTGTCATGTACGGTTCTGGTAATTAATAGATTTGTCTCCAATTCCTTTAGTTCCTTTGATAAAACCTTATCTGTAATCTTAGGAATTTCTCTTGCAAGCTCCCTAAACCTTTTACTTCCGAAAGATAAAGAAACGATAATTGGTAATTTCCATTTTCCTTTTAAAATTTCTAATGCGTCCTGTATTGGAAGCATTATTTCCATACAAGTTTTTTGTTCAGTACCGTCAGTTACTCTAGCCATAATATTCCATTACTTACTTAAAAGATAGTGCTATCTAAAAAGATAGTAATATCTTTTAGATAGTTACTTGCTTTAATTTTGTATCAACAAATTTATAAAAAAATGAATACACTCAACAACATTAAAAATCCGGGATATTTTAAATTCCAATTAGGAAAACTTCATTTGGCTGTGATTACAGATGGAGTTATTGAAATTGAAAACATTCAGCCAATGTTTGCACCTAATATTGAAAAAGAGAAACTCAAAAAATTTTTAAATGAAAATAGGCTTACGGAAGACAAATTAGAATTGGCAGGTAATATTCTTTTAATAACAGACGGGAAGAAAAATATTCTAATAGACACAGGTAGTGGTGTTATGCTTTCACCTCTTGGTGGCAAGTTAATTGAAAACCTGGCGAATTTAGGTGTTAGTCCTCAAGAAATAACGGATATTGTTTTTACTCACGCCCATCCTGACCATATTGGAGGAGTTGTTGACAAAGAAGGCAAATTGGTTTTTGAAAATGCTCATTATTATATTTCAGAAACAGAATATAAATTCTGGATGTCTGAGGAACCTGACTTTTCAAAAGGTACGAAAAATCAATTTTCCGATTTTGAAATCCAGTTTGCAAGAGACCATTTTAAACCAATCGATTCAAAACTTACTTTTTATGAAGATAGCGCCGACCTGTTTGGTTTTCTTCGATTGGAACATGCACCAGGTCATACGCCTGGACACACAATTATTACCATTACATCTGAGGGAGAAGAATTATTACATATAGCTGATACTTTTCAGCACATATTGTTGGTCGCGCATCCTGAATGGGGTAATCAAATTGATTCTGATTTTGAATTAGGTATTAAAACACGAAAAAATCTTCTTGAAAAATTAGCATCTTCAAACCAACTCCTTTTTGGAGATCATTTGCCATATCCCGGCTTAGGCTTTATCGAAAGAAATGAAGAAGGGTATCGATACATTCCAAAAGCTTTTTATACCGTTTAAAGTAAAATCCTCCCAGGTGGAGGATTTTTAGTTTATGTAAATCTGTGCTATTTATTCCTCGAAATGTACTATTTATTCAGGTATAGTTGAAGGTAACTTTGTACTATCAAAATTATTGAAATCAAATAAAGATGAAAATTACATTTAGCCTTTTACCTCTGCTGCTTATCTGCGGATTTGCCAATGCACAATTACAGCAAGTAGCAACTTCGAACTTAGTTTGGAACGGTGTAACCACAAGTTCCGATGGAAGAATATTCGTCAACTTCCCTAAAATAGAAGGCGGAAAAGGAATGAGTGTGGGCGAAGTTTTAAAAGATGGGAAAATCATTCCCTACCCCAATGAAGATTGGAACAATTGGCAACCTGGTGAAGATGTAAACGAAAAGTTTGTAAGGACGAATTCCATACGTATCGTAAATGGTCAGCTTTGGATTGTGGATACCGGAACACCTTCAATGGGACAAAATCCGTTATCAGGAAATGCATTAAAATTGGTTTCGATTGATATTAAAACCAATACCATTCAACAGATAATTCCCCTTACTGGACTTGCAAAACCTTCAACTTTTATTGATGATCACTAGTGTCCGGGAAAAATAAAAAGGAGCAGTAGAAATTAATCGAACTGCTCCGAGATTTATACTTTTGAGTTACGACACAAAAAAGTATGAACAAAAGTAA
>NZ_BAABIQ010000024.1:0-15351 GCF_039542865.1 Olivibacter ginsenosidimutans
TTGAGTTACCAAGTCCTTTACTTGCTCCAACTATTACTATATTTCTCATTTTCTTAGTTGTCTATAATTGTCGTGTATGATTGGTCGGTCAACATTGCCTATAACGGTTCGGGGCTTTGCGAGGGAGCGGATTTTATGCACAAACGCTCAATCGAAGAACCGAACTACAAATTTAGCAAAAAGTTTCATACGAAGCACTTAACCCGCTCTCTTGCAAAACCCTTGTTACCTGCTGGCTGGTTTTTTGAAATGTATATATTTTTAGGTTGCTATTTTATCAACTTCTTCCCTTAAATAATTCAAATTGGTTTCATATTCTTCCAAATTAAGTTTATCAAATTGTAGTTGTTCAATGAATTCAAAAATATCTTGAAGTTTTCTGCTTATCTGATAATAGAGTAATGTACTTTCGTTTATTTGATAATCGGGATTGAGTTCATAATATCTCTTCATAAACGAATTGAAATATGGTTGCTCGTAAAAGCCGAATATATCTGCCTCGGGTGGTGCAAACGTTATCCCTTCCCAATCTATAAGATACAATTGCTGTTTGTCAGAGATGATGTTCCAATGATGAATATCTGTATGACATAAACAATTCTTCAAACTCTGTCCTTTTAAAAATTCGGACAAATTATTCCATTCATTCACTTGATTTTTAATAGCTAAAATATTGGGTTTTAAAACCTCCTGGATATCAGCTTTTAAATCATCAAATTTTCTTTCCGTCCAATCCAATAATTTAGAGATGAACGAAAGCTCAAATGTTTCAGAAATCTGTTCAACATCAAAAGGAAAATCTTTTAAATTATGTAGTTGACTAACAATTTCGGCTAATTGTATGACTTGTTCTTCTGTCAAATTCTGTTCCCCAACTGTTTCTCCATCAATGTAATCAAACAAAATGTAGAGATAATTTTCATCTTCGCACTTTAAATTTCCAAATTGAGTTTTAACCAATCGAATTATTTTTCCGTTAAGTGGCGTTTGGTTTTCAAACCAATCCACAATTGGAAGATAAATATCTATATGTTCAGTTAAATAAGATGTCGATTTTCTGCTTTTTTCGTAAACTTTTAAAAAGTAAAATTTTCCATTTCCACTTTCAATTTTATAAGCTAAGGAAGCCCAACCACCTCGCTGTTTAGAAATCAAGTACGTTTCGATAAGATATTTTTCTTGTAATATTTTTATCAATATTTCATTCATCTCTTAAAACGGATTTTTGTTTTCAGCTTGCAGGTAACGGAAAAAGTATTGGCGAAGTGCGGGCTTTCGAAGAACGAAAAGTTCAAGAAAGACTGAACGTAGCGAATGCTTTTTCAATACTGCTAACTTACAAAAAATTGCAGAATTGAAAAGCATGAGCGGATTATTTTTTCTGCTTTTCAATTTTGCACTTACCCCCGCATTTTGCCAATACTATGTTAGCAGAAGTGTTTATTTATCAAGGTTCAATTCCATTTGTGGTAAAAATCTATTCTTTATTGAAGATTCGAGTTCGTTATATTTTTTAAATCCGAAATGTTCATAAAATTTTTCGGCATTTGGATCCGCATCTAAAATGATTTTTTTAGCGTTCATTTCCTTCGCTATTTCTATTGCTTTATTAAGTAGATACTTTCCATTCCCCTGTCCAATATATTCAGGAAACATAAAAAGATAGTCAAGTTTAACCGCATCGTTTTCGCTTTTTATTAAACTAAAAAAACCAACGATTTTGTGTTTGATTATTAATTTGTATACATCATTATTTTCGATATAATTTTTGGAAATAGTCAAATCATCTTTCCATAGATTTAATTGGTCGATTCCGTAATTCCAATAGGATTTTCCTTTGAAAGCTATTTCGCTTAAAATCAGACTATCTTCAATATTTGATTTTTCAAATTTCATTTGTGGACGCTAGTTTGGTAACATTTCTGCTAACGGTTTCGGGCTTTGCGTTCGGGCGGGTTTCGGAGCACAAAGTTTCAATTTATTACTAATGTTCATTAGTAGTACAAAAATTCAAGTTTACACATCAGCCCGCCTGACGCAAAACCCTTGTTAGCGGCTGCCCTGCTTAAATTTTGACAACATTTTTTCAATTATTTCCATTCGTTTAGTTACTTTTTCGGTTGACGCTTCCAATGTATAGCCATCGTCCAAAAGTTCTTTAATTAAGAGAATTTTTTTTATGCTTTTATAATCATATCGTCTGTTTTTTCCTTCTTCTTCTGTCAAACTTGTAATAATTCCCTTGTCTTCCCAATAACGAATTTGCCTTGTTGGTATTCCTGTAATTTGAGATACTTCGCCAATTCCAACGACCAACTTTTCTAAGAAATCATAGTCAAATGTTAGCTCTGTTTTTGCTTCTGTTTTTGCCATTTTGTAAAAAATTTACAATTATTGTTGCAAACATAAAAATTTTTTCTTTGTTTTGCAATTGTAAATAATCTACAATATTAGACAATTAAATACAATTAAAATGAAAAAATTAGAAAACAAAAATGCTGTAATTACTGGCGGAAGTGATGGAATTGGTTTAGGTATTGCTCACTGTTTTGCTGAAAACGGTGCAAATATAATTTTGATAGGACGGGAAACGGAAAAACTTGAAATTGCAAAGAAAGAACTCTCAAAGTATCAAACTGAAATTTTCATATTATCCGCTGACTTATCAGATATTGAACAACTAAATTCTCTGTCAAATTCGATATTAGAGTTGTGTCCTAATATAGATGTCTTGGTAAATAATGCAGGGATAGGAAAATTTGTTTCATTTTCGGAAATGGAAATACCTCTCTTGGATTTGCATTTGAATTTAAACGTGAAATCACCATATATGTTAACTAAACATTTATTGCCGTCTTTAATTGAAGCAAAGGGAAACGTTATCAATATATCGTCCTATTTTGCTCATAGGATGTTACCCAATAGAAACACTACCGCTTATTCTTTAACGAAAGGTGCAATCAATTCCTTTACAAAATCTTTAGCTTTTGAAATTGGGCATTTGGGTGTTCGTGTTAATGCAATCGCTCCAGGAAGTATATCGACACCACAGTTAAGCAGAAATTTAGAGAGTCTTACCGATGATAAGCAAGAAGCTTTTCACGAAATGGTAAAAACCATCTATCCTTTGGGGTCAATTGGTAAGGCAGACGACATTGGAAAGGCTTCGGTTTTCTTGGCTTCCGAAGATGCAAATTGGATTACTGGAACCATACTTGCTGTTGATGGCGGCCTAACAACAAATTAATGATGAATTCAGATTTTAAAAAAACATTGAGATCTGTGTTTCTCATAGCCACACCGCTTTGTTTGGTCAATAGCTTGATTGTCAGTTATGACTCAATCAACTTTCTGTCAGAATGGATTAGAAGTTTTATTATATCTTATTTGATTTCATTTCCACAAGCTGTGTTATATGTTTCATTAATAAAGAATTATGATAATCGTAAAAAATGATGATTTTGATTTAGTTCGGTGTTTCGATGGGGTTGCCGCTAACGTTTTGGGTATTGCCGAAGTGGCGGATTATTAGCACTAAAGTTTAATGGAAATACCGATGTTGAACCTTGCACAAATGTGCAATCGAAGCAGTTCAGCCCCGCTTTTGGCAATACCTTGTTACCAGTAGTGCTTTCTTCAGTCGAACAAGGTCTTGTCATTAGAGTTGTCATAAGTCGTTATGAATTTAAATGATTTTTCGAGTGTCTTGTCCCCGATGCCTTTTATATTAAGCAAACTGCTCATTGAGTTTATTGTTGGGTCGTTCAATGCGTCCTTAATTTTGTTTATGATGTATACACCTATTCCAGTGCTTTTTGAAAGTTCTTTGTCTGTCCGTGATAAAAAGTGTTGTCTGTAATTAAGGAAAATGTCGTCAGTAGCGGTTGGGTCAAAATGCCAAATTTCAATTTCAATGTCACATTGGGATAAATACCGTTGCATAGTCGAAAGTGATTGCTCTTGTGTCAGTCCGCCATGACTTGCACCAAGAAGTGGAAATGCAATTGATGTGATTTCTTTTTCTTTATAGGTGTCAACAAATTTTTGCAATCCCTTTTCTAAATACTCAATTCTCGATGGTTGTTTCCAGTCTGTTTTTGTAGGGAAGTTTAAAATGCTTTTGTTGCTTGCCTTGTAAATCCAAAGAGTTCCAATTTTCAAAAGGTTATCTTTACAAAGTGCCTGATACTTCTCATACATTTCAGGATAACGAAGTCGACATTCATAGGCAATACCAGCACCCATAACGCCAACACAGTTTACTGTGTTGACGATAGTGTTGCATTTTGTTGTAAAAATATTGCCAGATAAAATCGTTATCATATTTAGAAATAGAAATCTTGGTTTACTGTTACTGCAATTTCAAAACTTCCCACTTTGTTTTTCACATAGTCCTCTGTTTTGGAATTAAAGCAAAATATCTTTTTGATACTGTCGGTCTTAACTTCATTGGGAATTAGTATTTCGGAACATCGTATTCGCTTACCGTCAATAAAGTCGCTCCAATAGTCCGAGTTTATGATACTCCAATCAAGTTTTTCAAGGTCTTTGATATTTGAATAGAACTTTGTTGAACTCGATGCCGCATTTCCGTCTGTAAATTTCAAGTCTGTTTGCAAAAGATTTCTGTCAACACACAAGATGATGATTTCCGACTGCATACTTTTCCTTTTATACAACATTGGATTTTTAGGATTGAAGTAGAAAGGCACGAAATTGTGAACCCTATCCCGTCTGCGGTTTACTCTTTCGTCTGATATGTCTGCCTTCGTTAGCCCTCTTGAATGAGCCATATTGTGAGATAGAAGCCCATACTGCAAGATGTTTTCCAAGTTTGATTTGTGTGTCATGTGATACAGATACTCAATTCCAAAGTCATTTAGTAACGTTTCAAACTCTGTAGTTTTTTTCGCCTTTGCCTGATGTATCGGCTTGTTTTTGTTTAGAAGTTCAGTAGCAACAGCAGAACCTAATTCTTCTGCTTTCCTCCAGTCTATAAGGGCTAAACTTGATGCGTCTAATTGCCAGTATAGATTACCCCTGTTTAGATAATATTCATATACCTCTGGTTTGAGTTCAATGGCTTTTGTGAAATAGTAAATCGCCTTTTCATTGTTGCCGAACTGCAAGTTATCATTTGCAAGGTCATTGAATAGCTTTCCATTATGCTCATTCAAGTCAATAAAAGTGAGCTTTTCTGTCGGCTTACTTTGTCTTGATCTGAGCAATAGCAACACTACTATTATGAATATGACACCAATGGCAATATACATTTTGTCGAAGGAATTAGAACAACTTTAAGTCTTGCTTATATTCTGGTCGTAAACCTTCTTGGATGTATTTGTCCACTTCATACTTGAGATGTTCATAGAACATGGTGTCACCCATCATCTCGTAAACCTGAAAAAATTTAAGAACTACAGTGTTAAGATGTCCCGCAGGAATGTGTTCGCCACGTTGGTTAGATGCCTCTCGGAAAGCTGAGCCAACTCTCTGATAAATCTCAATAATTTTTTGGTCAGAAGTCTTGGCTGTCGGTGCAATGTTGTTTGCTGTCGCAATTCTTCTGTATCCGTTTATGATTAGTGGTCCAGCCAATGCTTGAACTTGGTCTAACATTGTTTTTGGTTGCTCTTTCTTTTTGAAGAAGTCGAATAGTCCCATGATGTATTGTTTTTGTTTATTGTGATTAAAATTTTACTGTCCGATGTCGAGTTCCGTTGTCGTCATAGCATTACTGGTAACGTTTTGGGTATTGCCGAAGTGGCGGATTATTAGCACTAAAGTTTAATGGAAATACCGATGTTGAACCTTGCACAAATGTTTCATAGAAGCACTTCTGCCGCCATTTTGGCAATACCGTGTTACAGGCTGGCGTTCTGTATGGTATGTTTATTTTATTCATTGTTCGTACTGTCTTTGGTGCGTTGGCTTGGTGGCTCTTTTGCATTTTTTAGATTGTCTTTGTGTGTTGGCAAAATGCAAATGTGCCACCAAAAGTGTTGGCATTTAGTCTAATAAAGAATTAAAGAAGCCATAGTCTTTGTTTACAATTAGTTTTCTATCAAGATACAAGTTTGATAATTCACAAGTTGTTTCAGGTGTTAATGTGCAGGAATGGCAAGCTGCTAAGTTGAGTTGTCCAACACCTTGTCCTTCGGATTCTATACATATTGGGTCAGAAGAACAGTCGGTTGCACTGAAAATTGCAGAACTGATAATGTTGTTTAGATTTTCTAAATCATTACACAAATTTGAAAGTCCGCCTAAATAGCCGTCTGTTCCATCAAAGGCAGAAATTAAAAAACCGTGCATTGTTTCGCTTACATACAATCTTTCGGATAGAGAAGATGCAGGATAACCGCAAACATATTCTAATTCTCGCATCAGCAAATGCGAAAGCGTGTGAATTAAAACTTTTCTTGACGTTAATGACTTTGCAATGATTTGGTGTGATTTCCAATCCGCATTTTGGGCATTACTTTTTATCTTTTCGGTTCGTTCAATTACTTCTGCTTGTCGCTCCCATTGTTTTAATTTCTGTTCGTCTAAAACAAACAGAATTCCTTCGCCATAACTTTCTAATGCAGGCAAAGTTTTTGTGTCAAAATTGTTTTTAGAAACGGATTGCCGTTGAACTGCATATTCGTATTCGTTTTGATTTTGCAAAATAGAATCTACATCAATTGGTTCATTTCGGGTAAACGAAGTTTGAACAGTTATCTTTTTAAGTTTATCAATCTTAACCAACTTAGAAAAACCGTGAATTTTTTCGCTGCAATAAATTACACCAAACTTGATTTGCTTGTTGTCGGGTTGTTCTTTTTCTAAAAAGTATTTGTATTCCGTTTCTCGGTAAATGTTGTCGGGAATGTATTTGATGTCGCCCGTTTCTAAGTATTGTTCAACAAGTTCTTTTTGCACACCTTTCAAATCGCAAATTAATTCTACAATTTGTTCATTGGAATATTTTTGCTTCGCAACCATATTGTCAATGTCAAGTCTTATTTCGGAAGAAAGCGGATTTTGCATTTCAGGAATATACAAACTGCTTAACGTATTGGAATAATAAACACTATTACTCGTTTTGAGTTTTACACTTGCTTGTGCTGTACAATTTTCCTCGTGAAATTTTCCGTTAACGGGTTTTAGCCAATACTTTTTACCAAGACATAATTGCTCATAATTGAAAATACCTTTCAAATTGGCTTTTTTCTTGCAGCTTTTACATTCAACCCAAATGCCCGAAAGTTCGGTGTTTTCACGGCTTATCTTATAAATTAAGTCCTGACTATCGCCACAACATTTCTCACGGTTTAGTTGAGGTCCGCTCGATTTTTCATTATTATTGTCGTTTTCTTCTTCGTCGTGTTGGCTTCTGTCTGTTGGTAAACGATTGTTCCAAAACTCCCAAGGTAAATCGTGAATATGCCCATTTCTGCAAGTCATCACAAAACGGATTTGTTCCAAATGATTTTCTTTACAATCTTTATTACTGCATTTTGGCGGATAAAAAAAATCTGTCTTTTTACCGGAAGCTATCCACCGTTTTTTCCACTCACTATAATTTGCAAAACGATGGCAACGTGTACAATAAAACCATTTCGGAAAATAGCTTGCTTTAGGTTGTACTGTAGGAGGATTGTTTTTAGGATATTCCTTATGAATTGGTATAGCGACCAAATGTTTCAAATTTGGGAAACGGTTTTTTAAGCGTTGCAACAAACGATCATCTTTAATGATGTAATGAGCCAATTTATCATTCAATTCGTTGTAACCCCATTCATCAAAAGTTTCTATAATTATGGAATTATCAGTTGTTTCAATCAACGAACCAACACCGCCATAATTTGAAATATGTTTGCTTCTTCCGTGTTTGATTTTATCGTATGGCATAGCTCCTAATATTGTTTGATTAGTATTTCGGCACTTGGTTCTACACTTCGCATTGACTGCATTGCCGTTAATGTATCATCATCATTTTTCTTTTCCTGCATTGGTACAATCAACGATTCTTTCGGGTGGTCTTTCCAATAATATTTTAGGTCTTTTTGTGCTTCAATCTTATATTTCCAATCTCTCAAAATATCATCTAATTTTTCAGTAATGAGTTGCAAATCATTTTGAGCAAATTGATGATTTTGGAAAAGCGTAATTAAATTGTTTCGCAAAGCATTTTTGACATTATCATTAATTAAAGCGTTTGCTGTATCGTTAGCTGTATATGGTGTGGAGTGCCTGAAATACGCAAGAATTAAAGTAAACAACATTTTATCCAAGGCATTTTCTGCAAATGGCGTTACACTCAATGGCTCAACTTGTTTGTAAAATGTTTTGTGGAACTGAACAAAATCTTCGTAATATGATAAATCACGACTGTTAAAAGGGTCGTAAAGTGTAATTACCAAACCTTCATTTTTCCTTGCAACGCGACTACTAGCCTGAATATATTCGGCTGTGTTTGGTGGCATTCCGTTCATAACCATCACGCCCAATCTGCCAACATCAAGCCCAACACTAATCATATTAGTTGCCAAAACTAAGTCATAAGCCTTATGTTCCTCAATATTTCCGTCAAACTGAATTTCTAACTTGTCTAAATTCTTTTTGATTTTCTCGTTCGGAATACGGCTTGTTAGTTCAATGTTTCTGTAAGAAAGTTTATTGTAATTATTTGTTGAAATAAAATCATCAATCAAATAACGAACTTGTAGTTGTTTGATAATCGGTTTTAATTCGGAATTGATTTTGTTTGAAAAACGCCCAATTTCTTTCAAACTTTTGAAGTAAGAAAGAATTGTCCAAAAACTGTCTGCATCTTTTTTATTATCAGATTTTTTCCAAATTTCTAATCTTGCAAAAAGCAAGGAAGCTAATAATTGCAAGTTTGTTACAACCGTTGTTTTTCCTGTCGGCAAAATGCCGATGTATTTTCTTTTACTTTCTTCAGTCACCTTTGAGAAAAACGTATCGTCCGAATTTGTTGCGTATTGTGGAAATACTCTTGCTTCACGTCCATACAAACCCTGAATTTGTTTGTCCACATTTTTAACTGTTGCTGTTGAAGCAATGATTTTTGGATTTCCGCAAAGTTGCAACAATGCGTTTTCAAATAAACCAACCAAGCTACCTAATGTTCCATTAAGTAAGTGCAACTCGTCTTGAATTATCAATTCGGGTTTTCTGTTTGTGCCGTTATTGAAAAATGTTGTTGCTTCGCCTTTCCATGCAAGCATAGCAAATTTATCAACGGTTGCAAAAAGAATGGTTGGCGGTTTGTTGTATATATCTTCATCAATCAATACAATAGGTAAACCTCCTTTGGTTTCTGAAAAATGACAAGCTTCATTTAAACAGTGGCTTTGTAAATTGGTTTTTCCAATCCTATGTCCAATTTGAATTACTTTGTCGTCTTGTTTTAGTTTGGAAATAATTTTTGTGTTGCACCATTGGCAATTTGATAATTGAAAAGGATTAACAACATAATTGTCTCCTTTGTTTAGTTTTTCTTGTGCCTTTCTTAATTTAGTTTCAGCATCTCGTCCATTATCCATTTTGAGTTTATTGGGAATAGTTTGACCTCCAACCCAAAAACCGATTGAAATTTGTTTGTCGCCTAAATCTTTGTGATTGCTTCGGATAAACTCGCAAGCCAAAATCATTTTTGAAGCACGTTCAAATTGCTGAGCAGAAAGCAAACGCAAAGTGTAACGAATAATGATATTTACTCCGTCATAACTATCGGAATGTTGGATTCTTCGCCAAAAAATTAAGAAAGCCGAAACTGCCAAGTACGCTTCTGTTTTTCCGCCACCTGTCGGGAAGTAAAGCAAATCAATCAGTTCCTTTTCTGTGCCGTTTTCATCTACAAACGAAGCCAAGCATTGCAGGATAAAAGCCAACTGAAACGGTCGCCATTCGGGTTCTTTAATTTCGCCTTTACTGTTTGGCGGAAAGTTTAAAGTAGCATATTCATCAAATTTATGTTGCAAAACCTCGTTTCTTTCCCACACATCAAAGCCTTCTTTCTTTTTGTTGAAATGCTGTGCAGTTTGGTACATTTGCAAATAGATTGCTGTGTTCGCTAATTGAAATGCACGCAACGCATTTTCGTTTTCAGAAAGCAATTTTATTCCGTTGCTAATGCGGTTGTATATCTGCTCACATTTCGCAATGTTTTTCAAACCTAATTTATTCTCGTTTGCAGATTTCCGTTCATCTTCAATCCAATTTTTATAGGCTTCTGCAACTTTTGTGAGATTAGAAATGATATTTTTGGTGTCTAAATTGTAAACAGACAAATTTTTAATATTGAGAATATCCCCTTTGATTTTGTCGGTTTCCGAACTTTGACTTTTTACATCGTATTCGGGCAAAAATGTTAATTTAATCCATTGTGGCGTGTTTGGAGATTGAGCATTTTCCCAAGTGCAAGCCGTGTTGTGTCCAATTCCGAAAGCCAATTTTTCACGATAGAGATAATCCAACATTTTATCTTCATCGGTTTTGTCCAAGTGTGCTTTGTAATCTCTAAACGGCAATAATTTTTCGCTTTCAATTTTGATTTCTGTCTGGAAACAAGACAACTGATTTACCTTTTCTTTGGAAAGAGAAAATTTGTCTTTTGCAATCAACGATTTGTTTTCAATAATTGCTTTGATATAATATTTATCGGGATAATTGGTATAAAGTTTCAAATGGAAAACAAGGTTTTCTTTCATTTCCTTGCTCCAATTTTCTGTACTGATGTTTGGTTGTGCCGATAATTTTAGTTCAAGATGTTGATTGTTGGCAGAAAGAATATCGGCAATGTTTATTTCTAATTCAATGCGGTTGTCGTTACGTTTGTATTTGTCTTTGAAAAAGAGTTTTTTTATGGTTTTATATAAAGCGTGGTCATAAGACGTTGCTTTGCCTAACGATTTTAAGCTTTCTAGAAAAGACTGATATTCTACGGTTGTTTTTCCGTCTTTGGTTCGCTGTATTTTCTTTGTTTGAGAAAGTATTTTGTTTTCTTCATCATAACTCACAATACTATTCAAACCGTGTTCATTCAACAAATTTATACCGTCGCCACTATAAGGGATTTTAATTTCTTCTGGCTTTGCTTTGATGTAATTCCCAAAACGGATAATTGCTTTAAATTTTTCGCAAGTATTTTCTACCGCAAACGTAATTCCGAAATGAGAAGGATAGAATGTATTGGCTGTGTACTTAGGTTGAGTATCCGTTCCGTCATTGTCTTCTCCCGTATCTTCATTATTAATATCGCTGTCATTTTGTCCTTCAGCATTATTATCATTTTGGTCATTATTATTTTCATCGTTATTTGTATTGTTTTCATCCTTAAATTCGTCTTCAGGATTCTCCGCATCTCCACTAACTTTTCGTTTTGGAAACAAAATCCCTGAAAAATATCTCTGCAAAGGTTTTCCCTCAATGATTTCATCGCTAAAATCATCTTTGCTGTGAAAAACGTCCGAACCCGGACCTATTATTTCTTTTCGGATACGTTCAATAACTATGTTTCTGTTTTCTTTTACACTCATAATTCAATTAGTTCTAAGGCGGTTTCGTTTAAAGTTTCAATGCTGTCGCTAAATACTTCTTTACCGATTATTGTGTGCAACGGCATATTTTCTTGAATGAAAGTTTGCAAAGTCGCAGCGTTCAAATTTCTTTTTTGAAGAATTTCGCCCACTTTATTTTCTTTCAAAAACAAACGCAATTCCTGTTTTAATCCACGCCCAAGTACAATCATTGTGCTGTTGTAAGTGGTTTTTGATTTCAGAATTGGTTTTAAGATTGTGTCAATTTCTGTTTCGGATTTGTCTTGATAATACAATCTAAAAATGGCTCTCAAATCGCTTTTAAACATTGGAAATTTCCGCAAACTTCTCTCGCCTCCATAAGTATCGAGCGTATTTTGTAGCACTCTAAGCCCTTTTTCTTTTAGCTTACTGTAAAGCAAATCATTTCCGTATTTTCTTCTTAATTCCCCGATGATTTGTTTCCAATATTTAGAATCTTCCTCTACCTTTCCAAAAATATCGGGTTCGGTTTCAACGGCAACTTGATACAGATTTTCGGCTAATTTTTCCTTTGGATAAATTCTGATTTTATCGCCAACTTTTATTTTGTACGATTTCATTAAATCGCCTTTGTCGGTAAAAACGGTATCGCTACTTTCCAAATAAAAAGTTGTGATGTCCGATTTTACTTCGTAAATCAGTTTTTCTTCAATTTCATTGAGCAATAAATCGCTTTCGTTTTTGTAGCCGTCATAAGCTCTGCCGCTCATTTCGTCTAATCGGGAAACAATGCCGTTTATTGTAGAACTAATATCAGTAACATTATCTCGTACTTCTTTGTAGTCAATTCCGCAAATAGAAAAACGGTCTGTTGATTTTGTTTCTTGTTCAATTAGTTTCTTTCGTTGGTCAAGATATTTATGATACAAATTTTTTTCCTGTTTGTAAACAACAAGACGAATTTCATTGTCTAAATTGTAGAGATAATCAAAATCCTTTTGTCCGTTGAACGAATGAAAAACCAATACTTTGTTTTGTGTGTTGGCGCTTTTCAATGCAGAAAACGATACAATTTCAACCTTTTGATTATTGATATGTTTGCTGATAAAGTCCAAATCGTTGTTGTCAAAAACAGCAATTATTCGTTTGTCAGTTTTAGTGTTCAAAAAGTCCAATAAAACTTTTTGCTTTGGCAAATTCTCTTTGAGATAATTAAGTGTTGCAAGTAATTCTGCTTTGGGATTGTTTTCGTTCAAAAAATCAATGGAATAACCGCCTGCATTGTCCAAACCGTTTTCCAATTCTCGATTTATTCCAAGTCGTTCAATCAGGTTTTCAATCGTTTCTTGCTGAATGGCGTTTAACGCAATTCGCAAAATATTTCCGTATGATTTTAATTCAAAGTCAAATTCCGATTTGACATAAGCAATCTTTTCATCAAGTTTTTTGATGTATTCTTCTAATTCAATGGCTGGTATGTTTCGGAAGTTAATCATAAGGCATTCACAATTTCAAGTTCTTCTTTAAACCAATTCCAACAAGGAATAGATTGGTTTTTTAAGGGTGAAATACTATTTGAAACGATAATTAAATTGAATCCAAATTTTGCCTTGTCTTGTAGCATTTGTCCAATCTGGTTGGCTTCGGTGTCAAACACAATAATAGTTTTAACCTTTTCGTTTTTGGAAAGAATGTTTGAATAACAAACGTTGTATTTTGGCGTGAAATAGGCCAAACAATCCTGCAACGCAGGAATTGACCTTGTTTCAGTAGTGTTGTTTTCTTCTCTTGGATTTGGTAGATAGGCACACGGGATTTTGTTCCTGTTCGGCAAACTGTCCCAAAGTGGTTTCTTTGCAATGAAAACAGTTTTCTTTTCAAAGTTGGTTGGTGTAAAATCTAACTTTAAACCGTTGTTCAAATCAGTAAAAAACTTTGTATAACCTTGTAATGTAGACTGTTTTGTGCCTTGCTCTATCGGAATAAACTTTCTGACTAAATCGTCATATTTGAGATTGATTTGAGCTTTATTCTTTGTGTGTTCAAGCAAAAATATGCCGTTGTTGATGCTCTTTATCACATAGTCGTGTCTTTTTCCGTCAGAATATTTTCTTTTGTCCCGTAGTTTGCTTCCTTTTCCTAATGTCGGCAAGTCGTAATGATTTTTGTAGATGTCGTTCGCAAGCTCAACAAACAAGTGTTGTCCAATTTCAAAAATAGATTCTTTCGAGTTCTGAAAGTTTATGTGTATCGGTTGGTTTTTTTTGTAATGTTCTAAAATAAGTTTTGTTGTAAGGCACGAAGCATTGCTATTGAAAACATTCAGTGTTGTTGTGTTTTCAAATTTATTCCATAAAGCTTGATAATATTCCTTGTTTAAAATCATTCCTTAAGGTCTTTCTTGTCGGTCTGTCAAATTTGTTTTGGTGTGTTGGTGACCAACTTACAAAGTTAAAAATATTTGCCTGTTAAATTATTGTTTGTCTGAATGTTTGTTAGGGTGGTGGGTGGACTTGGGTGCGTTGGGGCAAAAGCAAATGTGGTGCAATTGTGTGTCTGCTTGTGGGTGGCGTTGCACCTCTTTTGATTTTGCTGAAGGGTTGGCTTGTTTGGTCATTTGTTCTACTGTTTAATTTTAGTACTATCGCTGGTTCTACGCTTGCCTGTAACGAGCCGGGTATTGCCGAAGGCGGGGATTTTTAGTACAAAAGTTCAATCGAAGAACGAAAATTGAACCTTGTACAAATGCCCAATCGAAGCCGTTCAGCCCCGCTTTTGGCAATACCTTGTTAGCGGTTCGTTGTTGTCTGTTGTTCATCCGATTTTAGTGTTAGTTTTTATGTTTTTGCAACCAAGAAAAATTCTCCACTTGCAGGAACAAGATTGTCTGTCCTGTCTTTAAAATATTTTTCTGTCATATCTTTTGTCGAAACGGTTTGGATTTCTTTTAAACCTATTTCGTCTGCAAGTTTTACAATTTCTTCAACGCTGAAAAAACTTACAAATGGCGTTCCCGAAGCTGCTGCACCTTTAATTGCGATTTCTTGCATTGGTTTGTCTTCTTCATCAAGTTGTTCTAATGGCAAATAAAATGCTATTGCAATAGTCGAACCCGAAACAAGCGAAGTCATTTTTTTCAATGTGTCTGTAATAGCTTCTTTTGTCAAATAAAGTGTTACGCCTGTGCAAGAAACAACGGCTTTTTTGTTCGTGTCGAAACCTTTGTTTAAAAGTTCAGTCCACCAAGACGAAGTTTCAAAGTCCACCGGAACGAAATGTAAATTGTCGGAAATTTTATAACCGTTTTCAATTAGTTTTTCTTCTTTCCAAGCTAATGTATCGGGTTGGTCAATTTCATAAATGTCAACCTGCGAACTGATTTCTGTATTTCGTTGAGCAAAGCTGTCCAATCCTGCACCAAGCAAAACGTATTGTTTTATTCCGTTTTCAATTTCGTTTTTTGCAACATCTTCAACAAATCGGGCACGAGCCACAATAGAAGCCCGAAGTCGTTTGGTATATTTCATATCAGGACGTTCTTGCCAATCCGTTTCGGGTTTGATTAAATCATACCCAATTTTGTCGTCAATGACATAAGGTTTTTCGTCTGTCAAAACGTGTAACGCTCTCCACAAAGCTGTTCGTAATGCTGTATTGTCAGGTTGTTTTGTTGTCATATTTTGTTCTATGCACGGTGTCTGTTACAATGACTGCTAACGGTTGGCGGCTTGCCGTCAGGCGGGGCATTAGAAGTACCAACCTGTCAACAAGCACAAATGTAAATAGAAAGCACAAAACTTCAATTTACCACTGTCGCCCC
>NZ_BAABIQ010000025.1:0-23394 GCF_039542865.1 Olivibacter ginsenosidimutans
ACATGACCATGCTATCGGCATTAAACAGAAAAACATCGTGCAATAGAAAACAAATAACCTTTTTTTGCCGCTTCGAAATTTAACCGGACAACACTGATTCAAAATAAGGGTAAAATCAGCCATGCTAAAACCCTAAAATTTTTAACTAAATAAACCTTCCAAAAATCGAACAAACATGTACATCGAAAATTAATTTTTAGTTAATCGTAAAATTATATCAAACGTTAAAACGTGTCCTCTTTAAGTTATCTGTAGTGTTAAAAAAGTATTTACCTATAGCTAAGGTCGTGCTAATCTTGTGCGAAGATAGTGTCAAAAAATGGATGTTGTGCATGATTATACACAACATTCTCCAAAACAAGAAAAAATGACTATTTTTCATGCGTAGATATATCGACTATGTTTATTACACATACGGAAATATACCGGTTCAGCATCCGCATGGAACCCTTTGTTATTGCAACGGGAACGATGGATTATGCGCAGAACACCTTGGTCAAAATACATACAGACGAAGGACTTGTTGGTTATGGCGAATGTTCAGCTTTTCCCATGATTGTTGGAGAAACACAGGATACTTGCCTCCTATTAGCACGAGAGTTTGCTCGTTTATGGAAAGGAAAAGATGCATTAGCCATTCATTCCCGCTTAAAAGAGCTGGATAACTACATCGCGAGGAATACCACGGTAAAGAGTGCTTTTGATATGGCTTTGTACGATTTAGCAGCAAAACATGAAAACAAACCGCTTTACAATTATCTGAACGGGAATGTAAAACCCATTACCACTGATATCACCGTCGGAATAGATCATGCCGAAGCTATGGCTGAAAAAGCCCTTGCCTTTAAAGAAAACGGCGCTTCCATTTTAAAAGTGAAGCTTGGTAAGAGGCCTCAAGAGGATATTCAACGGATAAAAAAAATACGGGATCTTATTGGATACGATATACCCATTCGGATCGATGCAAATCAGGGATGGACTTACGCGACTGCCGTGGAGGTGTTAAAGGGAATTGCAGCATGGAATATACAATTTTGTGAGCAGCCCATGCGAACGGAGGACGATTATTTTTTGCCACAATTGAGGCAGGAAGTTGCTATTCCGATTATGGCGGATGAAAGCTGCTATAACCATAAAGACGCTGAACGGCTTATTGCCCAAGGGGCTTGCTATGCCATCAACATCAAATTGGCAAAATCGGGAGGTATACGAAAAGCACTCCAGCTTCATCAGGTAGCTGATCAAGCTGGAGTTCCCTGCATGGTTGGAGGTATGCTGGAGAGCCGATTGGCCTTAACCGCGAATGTACATCTGGCTTATGCCTGTGAGGGTATCCAATATTACGATCTAGACACCTGCATGATTGGCCATCTGGAAGATCCGGTTATTGGCGGTGTAATCTTCGATGGTTATGACATCCATATAGGAGATAATCCCGGTATCGGAGCGGCAGTAGACGAGCATTTTCTACGCCAGTGTGAACGCTGGGTTGTCTAGAATTCAGGCTTTTAATCAAATGTTATCGTTTCCGTGCCTGATACCTTGGCAATATGGCATTCACAGCGACCACCGGAAATAACCATTTCACTTGTTTTGATGGCACCAGAAGTAGGGTGTTTGGCACGAATAAGTAAGGTATCACCAACTTCACTCAAATCACTTTTATCAGCATCACTTGCCACTAGATAGTAAGGATTTCTGGAAATATTATTTTTCTCAGCAGCACTAGTTAGTTTTTTATGTGTTGATTTTAAGGTGACAGAGAAATCTTTTACTTGCAATGTGTCGCCACTGGTATCTTTGAAAATTACCCCAACTGTTCTAAATTCCATCGTGCAGGGTTTTGGTGGACAGTCTGTTGAGGCTTGATTATTTTTCTTTGCTGCGCAAGAAGTTAACAGGATCACTGCTATAGCAAAAATTAATGTACGTTGTGTGTTCATTATCGAATAGTGTTAATTTACTGCTTAATAAACAAAAGAAGTAAAACAAGGTTTTCATTTATTGTTTAGATAGATGGAATAAACATTTTTACAAAAAAATGCCATGGAATCATACGGCTATTAGTAACTTGCAAAAAATCACAGCAACAATCTATGATGACGTATTCAGAGAAATTAACCGCTCTTAGGAAATATATGCAAGAGCAACAGATAGCTGCTTATGTAATTCCTTCTTCAGATCCACACATTAGCGAATATTTACCCGATCGGTTTAAGTGCATTGCTTTCGTTTCCGGATTTACAGGTTCAGCAGGAACACTAGTAATTACGCATAATTTCGCAGGCCTATGGACGGATTCCCGTTATTTTGTTCAAGCCAATGAACAGCTTGCCGATACTGGTTTTGAATTAGTTAAATTAAAAAATCAAGGTGTTCCCGAATATATTGGCTGGTTAGCTGAAACGTTAAAATCAGAAGACAAAGTTGCCTTTGATGGTAAATTAGTATCGGTGAGTATTGCTAATCAATTAGTCAATCAATTACAACCCTTTAAAGTGACCATTGATGGAACAGTAGATTTAGTAGAAGCCATTTGGGAAGATAGGCCCCTACTTCCTACCGAAAAAGCGTACTTATTGGATAAAAGCGTTACTGGAAAGGATACCGCTGATAAATTGATCGAAATTCGTCGACAGCTGGATAACATGAATGCGGACTATCATCTGGTCTCCTCTCTTGACGATATCGCATGGATTTTTAATATGAGGGGAAGCGATGTTAAATGTAATCCCGTGGTATTGAGCTTTGCTCTATTAACGCCAGATCGAACCACATTGTACATTGACCAACGTAAATTATCTCTTGAAGATCAAGAACTTTTGCGTAGACAAGGGGTTTATTTAGCCAACTATGATCAAATATATGATGATCTAAAACAGTTACCTACAGGCAAAAAGTTGGCTTTAGATCCTAAGCGTACCTGTTATGCGCTATACGCTGAAATTCCACAGTACGAACGAATTATGGAGATAGTCAATCCGAGCACCCAATTAAAAGCCATTAAAAACGGAGTCGAAGCAGAATATACACGCCAAACCATGATCAAAGACGGCGTAGCACTTACTCGATTTTTTAAATGGTTAGAAGAACAATTGGGTAAGACAGCATTATATGAGTGTAGCATTACCGACAAACTATTGGAATTTAGGCAACAACAAGAAGGCTTTGTCAATGAAAGTTTTGATACGATTGCTGGTTATCAAGCGCATGGAGCTTTGCCTCATTATAAAGCAACAGAGCAGAGTAACGCTAAGCTGGAAGCTTCCGGATTGCTATTGATTGATTCAGGTGGACAATACGTAACTGGTACTACCGATATCACACGCGTGATATCACTAGGAAATTTGTCGGATGCTGAAAAAGTTGATTATACCCTAGTACTCAAGGCGATGATAGAAGGCAGCACAACGATTTATCCAGCAGGCACAAAAGGATATCAAATTGATGCGATTACCAGAAGACCCTTATGGGAACGGTTCAGAAATTATGGGCATGGTACAGGGCACGGTGTTGGTTTTTTTCTCAACGTTCATGAAGGACCACAGGTTTTTAATAGTGCTAATATCGATGTTGCGATAGAAGAAGGAATGATAACCTCGATCGAACCCGGATTATATCGCGAAGGCAGATATGGTATCCGGATAGAGAATTTGGTATTAAGTGTACGTGATCAAGAGACGGAATTCGGACCATTTATGAGTTTTGAAACATTAACCTTATGTTATATTGCAACAGACCTGATCGATAAGACTTTATTGGATCAAAAGCATATCGATTGGTTAAACCAATACCACTATATGGTTTATGAACGTTTGTCTCCCCATTTAAATGAAGAAGAACAACAATGGCTAGCGAATAAGACAAAGATTATTTAATATATTGAACAAAAATGCCTCATACCGCACCTGTAGCACAACACACGCCCGCTAAGGCTTTCGAACGACTGTTAGAAGTCCTGAATACCCTCCGTATAGCATGTCCATGGGATAAGAAACAAACCATGGAAAGTTTACGACACTTGACGATTGAAGAGACTTATGAATTAGCCGATGCTATTTTAGAAGGTGATGTAATGGAAATTAAAAAAGAACTAGGGGACATCATGATGCATTTGGTTTTTTATGCCCGCATTGCAGAAGAGCAGCAAGAATTCACAATAGTTGAGGTTCTAAATAGCATTTGTGACAAGTTGATTAACAGACATCCACATATTTATGGAGCAGTGGAAGTGGCCAATGAAGAAGACGTTAAACGAAATTGGGAACAGTTAAAATTAAAAGAAGGCAATAAGTCTGTGCTGGCAGGTGTGCCTAAAAGTCTACCGGCTTTGGTTAAAGCCCATCGCATTCAGGATAAAGCGAGAGGCGTTGGCTTTGACTGGGAAGAAAAGACGCAGGTTTGGGAAAAAGTAGAAGAAGAATTACAGGAGTTTAAGGAAGCCTTCGATATCGCTGAGGACAAACTTACTGATATAGCACAGGCAGAAGAAGAGTTTGGCGACCTATTATTTTCACTCATTAACTATGCTCGGTTTTTAGGTATTAATCCGGAGAATGCTTTAGAGAAAACGAATAAAAAATTTATTCATCGCTTCAATCACCTAGAGCAACGGGCAAAGGAGAATGGACAACAGCTACAAGATATGACCTTGAATGAAATGAACGTGTATTGGAATGAGGCGAAAGGACTCGACTGATAAAGGCATATTTCGAGTCGATGCTATTTAAATGGGTACTATTTAAAACGGATCGCCTTAATGGGCGTAATCGTACTGACCAAACCCGAGGGAATTAATAAAGCTATTAAACATATTAATCCGGTGCCCAGGTTTAATAAAAGAACATCTGTGACGTTAATTTGAATAGGAACATAGGATATATAATAAGCACTTTCGTCTAATTTAAAAAAATGGGTATAATACTGTAATACACATAAACCAAGTCCTAAAAAGTTTCCAAGTAAGAGACCTATTCCAATAAGACGAGCTGCCTGATATAGAAAAACCTTCCGTATGGCTACATTAGTTAACCCTAGGGCCTTTAAAATTCCAATCATATTTGTTCGCTCCAAAATTAAGATAAGCAATGCTGAAATCATATTAATCATGGCCACGACAACCATTAAAATCAAAATAATCTGAGAGTTAATGTCTAATAAGGCAAGCCATTCAAAAATTTCAGGAAATTGGTCAGCAACAGTTACCGCAAGTAGTTGTATGGGAAGAAAGTCTAGGATTTGTTGATTGATAGATTCCAGCTGATCAAAATTTGTTGTACTAACTTCATACCCCCCTACTTGTTGATCATTCCAATTGTTTAATCTTCTGATGAGCGATATATCACCAATGACATAGGTTTTATCAATTTCTTCTACACCGAGATTAAAAATGCCAACGATCTTAAATTTCCGCTTGCGTAAAGGCTCTTGTACAAAATACATTAAAAAATCGTCACCCAATTTAAGATGAAGCCTATTTGCGGTGTAACTCGAAATCAAGATTTGTTGTTGTGCCGGAATAGTATCAGCAAAAGAAAGGGTATGTCCAGATAATAAGATATCGGCTAAAGCGTGTTGATTGTATGTACTATCTATGCCTTTTAGCACAACCCCCTCTATTTCATCATTAGCATTAATAATACCTGGTTTGGTGGCAAATGCACTCACCTGCTTGATATGAGGGAGCTGACGAAGTTTTTTTAGGCTATCTGCTGTTAACTGAAATGGTGAACTTTCGTAAGCATTATTCAGATTATGTTTATAGATTGTGATATCACCGTTAAACCCGCGTTCCTTTTCAATGATACTTGCTTTAAAACCTTTTAAAATCGCGATCGACAAAATCATGACGGCCAAGCCCAGTACAACACCAGTAACGGCTGCGTTAACCATTAATTTAGAATATTTTTTCGTCCCTCCTGTAGAGATTCGCTGTGCTAAGTAAAATGGAAAATTCAAGTCTGAAAATTATATTTTGTACCTTAGCAAAGGTAAAGATTTGAAGTGTTCAAAAAAATTTAACGAAGAATAATGCGCATTATATTTATGGGAACTCCAGAATTTGCGGTAGCTTCATTAGAAGCTTTACTTCAAGCTGGAGAAAACGTAGTTGCCGTAGTTACGGTCGCGGATAAACCAGCAGGAAGGGGACAGAAACTGCAAGAGTCTGCAGTAAAGAAATTTGCTAAAGAACAACATATTCCCGTTTTACAACCAAATAAATTAAAAGATCCGTTGTTTTTGGAAGAATTGAAAAGCTTTCAAGCAGATCTGCAGGTAGTAGTAGCCTTCCGAATGTTGCCAGAGGTTGTTTGGAATATGCCACCAAAGGGAACGATTAATTTACATGCGTCCTTATTACCCCAATACAGAGGTGCAGCACCGATTAATCATGCCGTTATTAATGGAGAGCAGGAAAGTGGAGTAACTACTTTTATGCTTCAGCACCAGATTGATACAGGCAATATATTATTTAGTGAAAAGGTGGCTGTAGGCGCTCATGATACGGCGGGCGACTTACACGATAAGTTGATGGAAATCGGTGCAAAATTAGTCGTAAAGACAGTTCAAGCCATCAAAAACAATCGTTATCAACAATTACCGCAGACAACAGTAGATGCGAACCAATTGAAGCACGCACCAAAGATTTTTAAAGAAGATTGTAAGATCGACTGGAACCAACCAGTGTATCAAGTGTACAATTTCATTAGAGGATTAAGTCCTTCCCCTACTGCATTTACCGAATTCCAAGGAAAATCGCTTAAAATTTTTAAATGCCGACCTATAAGGGAGAAGCAGCATGAGATTCCAGGCACCATACAGACTGATAGCAAGCATTATTTAAGATTTGCAGTAGTGGATGGTGCCATTGATGTTCTTGAACTACAATTAGAAGGCAAGAAACGAATGCATGTAGAAGAATTTTTGAGAGGAGTAAGGCTATAATATAGCCCTACCCTATTCTTCACCTAATTCGGACGCTAATTGCCACTTTTTCAATTTATCTTGCAGTTTTTTTGATAAATGGTTAAAGTAGCGTTTTTTCTGATATCCCATTACCCAATGAATTCCGTGAATGGCATTCGTTAAAAATAACTCATCGGTTTCATGCAAGATTTCTGGACTGATTTGCGCTTCTACAACTTCTATTCCTATTTCGCCAGCCATTTCAATAACTACCCTACGCATAACGCCTTCAATGCATCCTTCACTCAAAGCAGGCGTATATAGTTTATGATCGTACCAAACAAAGATATTAGCACTTAGTGATTCACAGAGAAAACCATCTTGATTTAAGATGAGCATATCATCGCAACCCAAACGCTTACGTTCTATGCCAGCTAATACATAAATTAAGGCATTATTACTTTTTAAATGTGATAGACCATTAACGGCCTTCCTATGCTTTTTATAGACGTCAATAATGACACCCGTCTTGTTTAAATGATACCCGTCCTGAGCCAAATCGGTTGCCTCTAATAGATAATGCGCCTTATTGGTTTCAGGACTGTACAAACCACCCCCCGCTCTATACACACTTAATCGGATTCTTGCATCATTACCCAATCGGTTCTTTTTAACTAATTCGGCCGCTTTTTCGCGAATAAAATAGGCATCAAACTTTTGGGCTCCATCTAAATACAATACCTGCATGCTTCGCTGTAGCCTTTCTACATGGTAGGATAAAAAACGGATATCGTTATCCATCCAACGCATGGTTTCAAAAAGGCCATCACCATAGCGTAAACTTCTGTTATGACTTGTTACAATAGGCTGGTTTTCCAGCACCAAACTACCGTTATTATTTATATATTTATCGTTCATGAATCTTAAACGGGAAAAAAAGTGAAATAGTTCCTTGAAAAATTATTTCGAGCGTTCATACTGTACATAAGACCGCCATTTGTCGAGACATAGGGAAAAATCTTCCGGTAGCTCGACCTCAAAATGAATATATTTTTTGTCTCTTGGATGAATAAAACCTAAACTTTTTGCATGAAGGGCCTGCCGTTGAAGAATGGAAAAACAGTTATCAACAAAATGTTTATATTTACTAAAAACCGTTCCTTTCAATATCTTATCGCCACCATAGAGCGCATCATTAAAAAGAGGGTGGCCAATGTGTTGCAAATGGGCTCTGATTTGATGCGTGCGCCCTGTTTCTAATTGACATTCAATTAAGGTAACATAACCCAAGCGTTCTAATACCGTGTAGTGGGTAACCGACCATTTTCCTTTCTCCTCCTGATCATAAACGGACATTACCCGTCGATCTTTTGCACTTCTTCCGATATAACCGGTCACAGTACCATTGCTACTAATATCTCCCCAAACCAGTGCGATATATTTACGATGAATGCTATGGTCAAAAAATTGTTTAGCTAGTTGCGTAATGGTCCATTCATTTTTAGCGATAACCAGCAGGCCACTAGTATCTTTATCGATGCGGTGTACCAATCCCGGTCTGCCGTCATTACCAGGTAATTGTGGAAGTTGGTTAAAATGAAATACCAGTGCATTTACTAATGTGCCGGTGTAATTATTGTATCCTGGATGTACAACCATGCCTGCCGCTTTGTTGACAATCAACAGGTCGTCATCTTCATAGAGAATATTTAAAGGGATATCCTCTGGATAAACCTCCGTATCTCTAGGTGGATGGGGTAATACGACGGTTATGATATCATTCGGTTTAACTTTATAGCTTGCCTTGATCACCTTGGCATTAACCAATACATTATTGGCCGCAATGGCGTGCTGTACCCGATTTCTCGATGCATGTTCTACTCGATGCATTAAAAACTTATCAATACGCAAGAGCGCTTGTCCTTTGTCAACAACAATACGTAAATGCTCAAACAAGTCTTGTTCTTCCCCGCTGTCTTCTAAGTCCAATGCTGCATCTGTTATCATGGTGCAAACTTATAGAAAATGCTGCGCAAAATAAAGATGAATTTTGAATGTTGGCCTATCGTGGTGCGATAATTGCTAAATGCTTTTTTAAATGGTTACTAACACAGTAGATGGCATGTCAGAAAATATAGACCTTATTAAACTTGCAATTGTAGATGATCATCAAATTGTTATTCAAGGGCTAAAAAATCTACTCGTTCCCTACCCGCAAATACAGATTGAAGGTAGCTTTACCAATGGTATGGACGTTATCCATTTTTTGCAAACAACCACAGTTGATGTCGTTTTATTAGATGTTATGTTACCAGGGATAAATGGTATGGAGCTTTGTAAGGAGATTAAAATGTTATTTCCCCAAGTACGTGTATTAGCACTTAGCAATCATGCCGAACGTAGTTTTATTATGCAGATGCTGCAAAACGGAGCCAGTGGTTACTTATTAAAAAATGTTTCTGCCGAGAAGTTGGTTAAATCTATTTATGAGTTGCATAATGGAGAAATTACCTTTAGTAAAGAGGTAAAAGAAGTTATAGCAAAACCCTCACTCAATGAGTTGAGGGGTACCCCTTTATTAACTAAACGGGAAAAGCAGATTTTGGGTTTAATAGCTGAAGGGAAAACCACTACGATAATGGCAGATGAGCTGTGTTTAAGTCCGCTTACCATCGAAACACATCGTAGGAATCTGCTTCAAAAATTTGCCGTTAGAAATGTTGCTGAACTTATCAAAGAAGCGATACAACAACGCATATTATAGATTATTTAAGCGCTATTTACCAGCCCTTTCACAGTAGTTTTAGTTGATTGCACTTATGGCTTTGAAGATTTCTCTTTTAGCGTTTTCAAATATCTCTCCTCCAAATTCTTCATTATCTAACGAAAAAACGCTAACGTCTTTTACGCCCATATTGCCAAAAATAAATTTCAAATAGGTGGTCTGAAAATTCATATGTTCGTTTTTCTCATTTTCTCCATATCCCCTATCGCCCCTGCTTGAAAGAATAAACAGCCTTTTGTTTTCCAGTAAACCGACATAATCACCATCGGGGATACCAGACCTGAATCTCCATGTTTCGTTTATCCGCATAATTTGATCTATGTAAGCTTTTAATCCGCTGGGAATTGACCAATTGTACATCGGTGTTGCCACAACATAGATATCGTTTTCTTTCAGCTCTTTTACCAACTCATTACTTAGTTTTAACGCTACCTGGTTTGCTTCAGTTCTTTCGGCAGGTTTTATAAAGGCCCCTGCAATCCAAGATTCGTCAATACCGGGAATGCTATCAGTACCGACCTCCCGATACGTAAATACATCTTGTGGATGTTTTAACGTCCAGTTTTCAATAAAGAGTTGTGATAGTTTTCGGCTATAAGATCTTTCTTTTCTTACACTTGCGTTAATGATCAATACTTTTTTCATTTGCTTCATATATTTTATGAAGCAAAATTTCTGAATATTAACTTAAGAAAAATTGATGTAGTTCAAGATGGTTTATTTTTTTTCCGTATCCGACTAATAAATTCTGCAGACACACCTAAATACGAAGCTATTAAATATTGAGGCACTTTAGAAGCGATATTGGGGTAGGTTTCTAAAAAATCAAAGTACCTATGCTCCGCATCGTACATATTGCTATAAACAATTCTTTTCTGGAGTGCTCCGAGATAGCGCATTTTCTGTCATAACGTTTCCCTAAACTCTTTTATAGCACACAAATTTACATAAATATGTTGAACGTTATTCCGAACCAAACCAGTGTAACGACATAATCAAAAGAGGCCAATAGCTCGAAAAATGATAAAACCCATGAAAGCTGGGGTAAAAACATAAGAAGAAATAAACGAAAAACAGTTGGATAAAAAATCGTAACGACTACAGATTTGTTAAAAAATCAATATAAGGTGCTACGCTTTTCTCAATATGTTCTTTTGTATTATTAGTCTCATCTATTCCATAATAAGCAAACAAGGGGCGATAATCAGCCCTTATGTAGTTAAATGTTAATTCAAATGGTGCCGTTAGCTCCTTTAAGGTATATTTGTACAAGCCTTGCGATGAATATCCTTCCTCTTGAACACCTGCTGAAATAGCCAATCCAATTTTCTTATTGCCAACTTTGAACCCACTTTTACTCCCGAAAGCCCAGCCGTAAGTTAAAACCTCATCAAACCACTTTTTTAATAGTGGTGGAGAACTAAACCAATATAACGGAAATTGAAATACAATTTTGTCATATTGTTCTATCAGCTCTTGTTCTGCCGATACATCAATTTTTTCATCAGGATAAACCTTGTACAACTGATGAAGTTTAAATTTTTCGGGATATTTACGAAGTTCTTCAATCCACCGTTTATTAATTAGTGAACGCTCTATATTAGGATGAACAACTATTATTAATGTTTTCATATATCGTATCAACTATAATTATTGATACAAAAATAACCCTGTCTACTTCAATTTCGTACATTAGCAACTGATTGTATGGTACTATAAAAAATGTAAGTAATGTCAAAAATAAAAGAAACATCAACAAACTTTGCTAACAAACAGGTATTATCTAAAGAATGCTTAGAAGTATATGCTTGCAACGTTATCGGTGGGCAATGGTCTTTGCCTATATGTTACGCTCTGATAAACGGAAAATTAAGGTTTGGTGAATTGAAAAAATGCTTACCCACAATAACGGAGCGGATGCTCATATTACAACTGCGAAAGTTGGAAGAAAATAAAATTGTTAAACGAACGGTTTATGCAGAAGTTCCACCACGAGTAGAATACGAGCTAACACCGATTGGATATGAATTGAAACCGGTTATCAAAGAACTCGAAACGTGGGGCAAAAAGCATAAGGCACTCTGATTGCTATTGTCTCTCTTGTAGATACTTTCGCCTCCTGTAAACTAATAAAATCTATAAGTAAGCCTTAATTGGGTATGACAATACTGCGTCTTGCAATCGACCTAATGCTGCTTTGGTTTTTCCTAACTGTTCGTATATTAGATATTGTCTGGTATATTTCATGATCAATAGGAAGTTCTGGAAGTTCATTCCAAGGAACGCTATGCTGGTGAATACATGGTCTACCTTAAAAGCGAATTATTTTTAATGTTTTGATCGATTTAGACCTTAAATTTAAAGAATATTGATTTTTTGACATTAATGATGCTTGTTTAAGATAAGTTAGAGTTTTTTGATCAGATAGATTAATCCTAAGCCTTCTACGAATCGAATCCTTGAGTTCTCGATCCAGCTGAAATAACAAAAGCAACCCTTTTAGAGTTGCTTTTGTTTGTGAACCCGTTGGTACAGAACTCGAACTGTGGATAGTTGTCCCTAGCGTACATGAAAAAAACAACTCTATTAGTAATGTCTAATCCAATAACCTTTCCGCTAAAAACATCGAAAAGATCTAACACAAGATTTGATTTAACCGCTGCTTCTTTGAATCTGATTATTAATTCTACCATTTGTACAAATGCAAAAGGAATAGTAATCTGTACGAAAAGGCTGATGGGGATATTGATGTAATTTTTGTCCGGAGGATACATAAAACGCCTGGCTGTGCTCCACTCCAAAGTATTTCAGTGTATCGCTTATACCATCAAAAGGCTTCACCGCATTTTTAACATCTGTGAACATCATTAGTGAATTTGGTTAAGGAGTTTATAAATATTTTAACTTTTTTACAATTTAAGTAAACTATTTTTACATCAAAGTGTAATTAAGAATAAAGATAACGATTAATTTTATTGCTTATGTCAATCATTAAAGAAACTATCGAAGATTTGAAGCTGAAAGTAGAACTGCTTTTAGCCAAGCGAAAATACAGTGTGGACGGCCCGTCCCATATTGTCGAATCAGCCGGGAAAAAAGGATTGCGTTCGGGCAAGGTATCTGAGCTTACGGCCATTGCGCCCCTAAAACCCGGTGGGGCCGACCGCCTGCGCAAGATCATCGAGCTGATCAAGGGCGATTTTGGCGGGGCCATCCTGGTGGGAACGCTGCATGATATGCGTTTCGTGTTCATTGATAACGATACCAGGCTACTGTTCTGTACCACATTTGACGGCGACTGGGATGTGTATATTGAGGATTTTGCTACCAAGATACCGGAGCTTATGGACCTGATCTTCGAGAGCGTAGAAGGATGGCCGGGCATTAAAGACCCCTCGGTTAAACAGTATATACTGGACCACCAGCTTACAGCAGATGCCTGGTTCGTCGCCTATCCGAACCTGACGGTAAATGACGTCCTGCGTAATGAAAAGATCGTAAAAGGCCTGTACAAAACACTTGATGAGGCCCAGGACAGCAGCCAGCATTAATAAAACTTCATTTCCTATTTACCTGTAAAATCCATGAGCAACCTATTTCAAAGAATATTCAACCCTTCAAAAGTCAGCCTGGAACTTGACGATATACAGGCACTCATCCTGCGGAGCCGGCCGGTTCCCTATTTCGGGACCAACGTGTTGCTGCATATTGACGAGCCCCGCGCCGGAAAGGAACTGATCAAAAAACTGATCCCGCTGGTCACTTCGGCTAAGAACTGGCACAAGGCAGAAGAGGCCACAGCAACTGTTGCGTTTACCTTCGAGGGGTTGAAAGCATTAAACCTGCCGGAAGAATCGCTGAAAAGTTTCCCGGAGAGTTTCCGGGAGGGCATGGCGGCAAGGGCGGCTAAGCTGCACGATGTCGATGAAAATGCGCCGAAGCATTGGCAAAAGCCTTTTGGTACCGGGCAGGTACATATCGCCATCAACATCATTGCCGATACCCGCGAAAAGTGGGAGGCCAAACTCAGGGAGGCCGAAGAAGAACTGAAAAAAATAAGTGGCGTAAAGGTACTGCTCAAAGCAGATTTTGCAGCCACAGAAGAAGTAAAGAATGTATTTGGGTTCCGTGACGGTATCAGCAACCCTGAAATTGAAGGAAGCGGCGTGGATGAGGTACCGGGTTACGGCAGGCCGATCAAGGCGGGTGAATTCATCCTGGGCTACCCCGGCGAAGCGGGCACTGTAGGTTATTACCCCCAGCCGGACATACTCGGTAAAAACGGCTCCTTCCTGGTCTTTCGTAAATACCATAGCAAGGTACATGAGTTCAACCGTTTTTTGCAAAAGCACGCGCAGACAGAAGACGAGCAGGAATACCTGGCTGCCAAAATGTTTGGCCGCTGGCGCAGCGGGGCACCCCTGACACTGGCTCCCCGTAAAGACGATGCAAAACTTGGCGCCGACGCGGAACGGAACAACCATTTTTCCTACAAGGATGACCAGAACGGAAAGACCGTTCCTCTTTCCTGCCACATGCGCAGGATGAACCCAAGGGATACCAAACAGGCTGTTATCTCCGATGTCAACCTGCACCGGATCATCCGGAAAAGCGTTTCTTATGGAGGGGAACCGGAGAAAGGCATCACAACCGACGACGGCAAAGAGCGCGGGCTTTACTTCATCGCCATCAGTGCCAAGGCAATGGACACGGTCGAATTCCTGCAATCACAGTGGGCCAATGAAGGGAATTTTATTAACCATGGCGATGAAAAGGATCCCATCATAGGGCTTAACCAGGGAAAAGGTGTATTTACAGTTCCGGGCGACATCAGGCGCAGGTACAATGCGATAGAAACCTTTAACATCATGCAGGGCGGCGAGTATTGTTTCCTGCCGGGCCTTAGCGCACTGAAATGGATCAGCGAACTTTAATTTTGAAACCTATGGCAACAATATCCTATGTAAAATACCGACCTGAAGTCGAGAACATCAAACCTGGCTTTGACCAAAAAGAAAAAGTGATCACCGAGGATATAAAGAAATATATTCACCAGTCTTCAGAGAAAAGTAAAACCTCTTACGCCACCAGGGATGCCCACGCTAAAGGGTATGCTGCCCTGAAAGCGCAGTTTGAAGTATTAGGGAACTTACCCGCCGAACTGGCGCAGGGGCTCTATGCCTGGCCGGGCAAGTACGAGGCTGTCGTACGTTTTTCAAACGGTTCGGCAAGGGTAACTTCAGATAAGAATAGTGGCAAAGCTATGGGAATTGCCATAAAGGTTCTTGGCGTAGGCGGAAGCTGTACCCTTGAAGATGAGGCGGAGTGCGGCAATTTCGACTATAATATGATCAATTGGCCGGTATTCTTTTGTAACTCAGCCGACCACTACCGCTACATTGACAAGCTGTTTTTAAAGGTCAACGATTATTTTGCTAAAGGTACTTTGGGAAGGCTTAAATTTATGTACCACTGGCTGACAGGGATAGGGACTTTCTTTCCGAATAAGCAGTCCTGGAAAGAATTCCGCGCCTTCTCCTCTTTCCAGAAGATCAAACCGGAAAATACATTACTGCACACCTTTTACTCAATGGGCGCAGTACGGCATGGTGACTATATAGCCAAGTTACGAGCCGCGCCCGTACATGCCTATGCGCAAAAGGTAAACCGGCGTACCCTTGATGTGGATGCCGCCGACCAGGTGTTCGGGCCTGCGCTTATTGCGGAAATCAAAGAGCATGATTATGCTTTTGACATCCAGGTACAGCTTTGCACAGACCTGAAGCAGATGCCGGTGAATGACCTGACCAAAGAATGGGCGGAAGAACTTTCGCCCTACCGTAACGTTGCGCGGCTGTACATTCCGAGGCAGGACGTATCGGGAACGGAAAATTTCGAGGTCATGGAACATTTATCTTTTACACCGTTCAGGTGTTTTAAAGAAAACGAGCCTATCGGGGAACTACAGCGTACGCGCAAAGAGGCTTATAGGACCTCATCCACGTTAAGGCATCAATTAAACAGCACGAAACGAAAAGAACCCCAGAACCTTAACGAGATATTCGGAAATGGCACAACAGCGTAATTCAAAAAAAAGGGAAGTGAAATACCACTAATGGTAACTCGGATGTACAAAGGTGCTACATCATTCTTTGCGTGACTTCTGCGTATCCACAGCAGAAGCTCCATGTTTTGTTTGATTTTCATCATCCCACATTAAAAGGTTAACAAATAACTATTTGAGAGTCCTTTTTGACCAAATCGCCTCATCAAACCCGTCTAATTCGGTGACCTAAATTTACCATTTAAAATAGGTCACCGAATAGGTCACCGAATGGTATGCTATAGAATGATATTAAATGAATCGCTTTTTTGTAAAAATCGCAGAAAACAGACTCGTTTAATGCAAAAAGGCGCTATTTCTAGCGCCTTTTGTGATCCCGCTGGGATTCGAACCCAGGACCCATACATTAAAAGTGTATTGCTCTACCAGCTGAGCTACGGAATCCTATTATAACGTTAACATCGTATGTTGTTAACTTTCAAAATTCGAAATTTTATTTCTCTATTAAATCGTTAATGGGTGCAAAGGTATGCTTTTTGCCCATTTTGGCCAAATTTCAATCTAAAAAAATTCGTATATTTCTTTTATCGACTATAAATCAACTCCTTAATTTTGCAACTGTTTTTTAATGATGAAAAATAGTAACCATTCGCATTAAGGTTGCTTGAGGATCAATACCGGAAGATCAGACTTCAGTGCTATTGTTTGGGTAATACTTTTGTGGGTTAAACGTTTGAAAAAATTATATTTACCAGGAAGCGCGATGATTAATTGTAGATCATGCTGTCTAATAAAACCCATAATTCCTTCAAGAATGTCAGAATTTTCTGTTTGATAAGCCTCAAAAGAAAAGCCTGTAAGTAACCTAGACAAGTTTTGTTTTTCTCGCTGAAAATCACCTCTTCCCGTTATGTCAAGTACCTTTAAAAAGGGGCTGATATGGGATGTCACAGCTAAAGGTTGACGGAAAACAGTCAATCTATCTAGTTCCTGAAAGTCGATAGGCACTAAGGCTGTCTGAAACGTCTGATAATGTGCGTTGGATGGAATTACCAAGGTAGGAACTGTACTTGCCTTAACGATGGCAATGACATTTTTACCAATATATCCACTCTTCACATCAGATTGGTCACTGTTCAATATTAATAAATCGGGGTCTTCTTGTGCAATCAAACGGTTTATAGCATTAATTAATGGTAGTTCCGTTATTGCTTTTTCAACTTTTGTAGTTATATTAACTCTTTCAGAAAATTTATGACTTAGATCTTCCAGATGGCTAACAATTCCTTTTCGCTCCGTTTCCACATTATGTTCATTTAAACACATATATTCAGCAGAAAAGATAATTTGTTGGTAAATGGATGTATAAGTGCTTATGAGAAGAATTATTCGCATAATTTCAACATCTTTACTGGCGTAAGCAACATAGTTCAACACATGCTGCGTTGCAGAAGAGAAATCAATTGGAATTAAAATCGTTTTCATCAGGCTATTTACTGGTTTCTAGTACGCATACTTGTAGATCAAATTTAATATTTCTATCCTAACTCCCCTACATTTTCTTTAAATCGTTTGTAAACAAAAAGTTCACTACCGATAGATAAGCGTTGTCAAAGAAAACAAATTAGTCTTTGTGCTGGAATACTATTAGTCAATGGTGTTCTCTACAGCTTTAATCAGCGAGCCAATAATCTCAGTTGTAGATGCTCCATGGTATTTATTAATTGATTGTCCAAGCCAAATACTCACGAACTCTGCATTATTAGTTATTTTAGCGACTTTTCTCAGTGCCGTTGTGAGCTTATTCTGATAAGGATATGGCAAAATATGGCCAGAATTATCCAAAGCTTCCGTGAAAATGTTTTTCAAACCTCGCGCATATCGTCCCGAAAAACTTTTAGTCAATACAATATCATGTTCTGAAGCATTTCTTAATTTCTGCTTTTCAAACTCCTGTAATCCGCTTTCAGCGGAGCCCAACAGTAAACTTCCAATCTGAAAGCCTTGCGCCCCTAACATTTTTGCGGCCAACAAGGTTCTTGCATTGTAAATACCACCGGCATAAATAAGAGGGGTTTTCACACTGTCGTATACCTGTGACAAAAGGGCCAAACCGCCAATCTTGGGTATCTTCTGATCTGTAAAACTTCCGCGGTGGCCTCCTGCTTCAAAACCCTGTACACAAATAATATGGATACCTGAATTTTCCAATATCTTTGCTTCTTCTACAGAAGTTGCAGTTCCTATAAGTGTCGTACCGTTTGCTTTTAGCTTATCGATACATTGTTGATCTAAGTTTCCGAAAGTAAAGCTTACAATTTTGCAGTTTTCAGCAATAATAGCATCGATTTGATCGTGGTAATCTGTTAACGTTATATCCTCTAAATCTGTTAGGGAAACATTAATCTGATGCCTAGCTGCAAGATTTTCAATAAATACCTTTGCCTCCAGATATGCTGATTTAAGTTCGATCGTCATTTCCGGCACACGGTGAACAAAAATATTAACAGCGAATGGATTTTTGGTAAGTTTTCTGGTGATTTGGATTGCCTCTACACATTTCTCTGCTGGAATATCACCCAATGCTAAGGTTCCTAAGGCTCCAACCTGAGATGTCGCAACGACCATTTCAGTAGTAGATACTCCAAACATAGGCGCCTGTATAATAGGATACGCTATATTCAGTGCTTTGGTGATATCATTTTCCCAATTCATATATTCAGAGTTATTTTAGTTACTTATTATAAGTAAGCAGCTAAATTATGATATCACCTAAGAATTTGCATATTCTATGTTCCGTTTGGGTATGCACTACGCCGCTAGCGCCCAAATAAACAATGAGCGGAAAAACAATAATTATACATACAGATTCATAGATTCCATTCATCCAAACGTGCTCAGCACCTCCTATACGTGGCATATATAAGACGAGGGTGACCAATAGACTGCACCATAAAAAGGCATGCTTAATGCGGGTGGGTCTAGCTATCCGTGAAAGCAGCAGACCAGCAAAGAATGGATACATCGTCCGGATAATACCCACGCGTACTTGTTCTGCATTTAATGTCCAACCGCCGCTGACATCCCCATTGGTGATAGCCAAATGAGCGAGCGCTATGGCCGCAATCAATACCAAAAAACCAAGCGCCGTTTTTGAGAATTTTCTGATACCGATGGCGTACAAGATATTGGCAATGTATTCAAAAAACAAAGACCAGCCTACGCTATTTAGTGGATGCATCTCTTCCCAACCCCGTATATCCATTGACAAGGGAACAGGCAGAACGGTATAACCGATAAACATCACCAACAACATTTTCCACAAGGGAACGGTATGGATAAGTGGCCAAATCGTTGAATCTGTAAAATAAAATCCGATTGCCCCAAGAGTCATCCCCAATATTACCATCGGTTGAAGCCGTTCGATCCGGCGCTTAAAGAATGTACCGATGGTCATTTTATGCCAACGGTCGTCATAAGCATAACCAATCACAAAGCCGGACAGCAAAAAGAAAAAGTCAACAGCCAGATAGCCGTGGTTGACCAGGATATCCAGATGTCCAGTTCCTAATGGTTCGGTCAGATGAAAGGTTACAACAATAATGGCTGCGACACCACGTAATCCATCTAATATGGGGTAATGTGGCTTTGTGGAAAGGCTACTATGATTCATTAGTCTTTGGATATGGAACTTAAAGATTAATAGGAGATGATTAAAATTTATACTGTATCTGTTCAAAAAGGCCTCTATATTGTCGCCTTGGATCAGGTTTATTGATGTTGTATATAATAATCAGCGAATAAGCAAGTGTTTTTCTTTCCTGCGCGTGGAAAATGCCAATCAAGGGCGAATAGGACAAAAAAACAAGTGCTTCAATCTTCATGCGTTCGTTCGATTATCGTTTATAAATTGTCATTTAATGAATCTGTAAAATTAACAAATAACTTATCTGGATTCGACCAAATAATATCAAAATCCAGACAGATAGTCTCAATTTTTACACATAAGGAAGCAGACTTGGTCTAAGAATAGAAAAGATGTAATTTCTTAGTCACTAACTTGCTCAAGAAGCCTTCTGCGTTCGAAACTCAGTCTGGTCGGCCCTGCTTTTCTATTGGAGGTACGATTTAAAAACTGCAGTAATGGATTGGCCGGGCATTGAATGTTCAGAAATTGTTTCTTCTTCCCCTATAAGAGTTTTGCGAAAAATAGAATAACAAATTAAAAAGTCTGATTGACTTGGGTATCGAAATAAAAGTTTGTAGATATTTGTAACTTCAGGTCTTAGTAAAGTGTAAACTATAAGAGATTATCACATTCCTTCTAAAATTTTAGTTGAGCTAGTTGCGATTTAATCTGACAATAAGGAATAGTGCTAAAATATTTTATACCTTTAACCTATTCATATACCATGTATAAAGGTTGTAATGATTATGGTCTTCGCATTCAAACAATGCCTTACCGCATGCACAATATTTTGCGTTATAGTGGCATATGCTCAGGATGTGCGTCCAATGAATGTACCAATACAAAAGCATCTTGAGCAATTGTTTCAGAAACGAGATTTTTTTGAACTGAACACTCAGTTTGATAAGGTCAAATCCAGTTTGCCTCCGGACAAAAAATTGTTCTACCAGGCAGTGATTGATAACGCTTTCAATCGTTGTGAGGCTTCCAATGAAAAGATTGATCAATTCAACAAACGTTTCATTTCTGCGCCGGATTCTGTTCAACGAACTCTACTCCATCTTAAGGCGGATAACTATATTAAGTTGTACCAATATCAGCAAGCAGTAGATTGTTATGAGCGTTTGTTCGACTCCTATCCGGCTTCACAGGATAGCGCAGTAAGGGAAGATTTAGAAGGAACGAAGATGTTATGGGAAGCGATTGCCAGCGTTCCGGCCCAGCAGATTTCTATCAACTACCCGGCTACCGTTTCTTTTCAAAAAGATAAAATCGGCCTTATCCAGCTTCCGATCTCATGTGAGCAGGATACCTGTAATTTGATATTTGATACCGGTGCAAATATATCCGTGATTTCAGAAAGCAGTGCTCGGAAACTGCATATGAAGATCCGACCGGTGAATATTGATGTGGCCAGTGGGATATCCGGGCAAATAACACAGTCGTCACTCGCCGTTGCCGATACCCTGTATTTAGGAGAAATATTGATCACCAATGCTGTATTTCTATTACTGCCCGATGATATGTTGTCTTTTAAACAGAAAGATTACCACCAACAGGGAATTATCGGTCAGCCCGTCATTGCTCAACTTGGACAAATTACTATCCGCCAAAGTGGAACCGTTGAATTTGATAACGATCCTGTGAAAAACTATCAGCACAACCTAGCTTTAGACGGGCCTATGCCAATTGTTAACTTCAGAGTGGAGCAAGATATGCTTCCATTTCGCTTTGACACAGGCACCCCATCTTCGGTGTTGTATAGAAGAATGATTATTAATGAAGGAACGCCTTATGACTTGAAATCAGCTGGTGTAGGTGGCAACATTACCACCTCAGCTGCATATAAGCTTAAAAAATTTAAAATCGATGTTGCTGGTCGCAAGGTCACATTGCCCGAAATCAACGTTAGAACGACGCCAGTTGGTGAAAGCGAAAATTACTATGGAAACTTGGGTCTCGATCTTCTCCAAGGGTTTAAATCAATTGTTATTAATTTCAAAGAGATGTTTGTTCAAGTGGAGTAATCCAAGAATGGTTAAAAAATTTTAGTATTTTATACTCTAGTTAAAGAGAGTGTAAAATTGTACGATTAGTTTAAACTTGTCTGACGCTGTCAGTAAGGTTAAATATTAGCTATTGCAAATCAACTGATGCCTAAAAGCGTAGGTTGATGGCATTCTATAGTTTGATAGAATGTAAAAGGATATATGATAAAAAGTTCCAATTTGGAATTTTTTTTTGTAATTTTAATTAGCAAATAGTTCTTTTAAAATCGCTCAAACTATTTCAAATGATTCGGTTACCTTTTCGGTTACCTATTTGATCAGATTTAATGAAATATAGTGCTATAGAGGGTTAAAAGTACGATTTTTAATCCCAACGGGATTACCGAGAATGTTTTATAAGATCACAAAAGGCGCTGTTAAAAGCGCCTTTTCTTATTTAAATTCTTTTTCAGGTATCGTCTGAAACCCGTTAGGATATTGAATTTTGAAGTGAACCCACTGGTACAGAACTCGAACTCTTTTTTAGAAGATTTAAGGCGATTGAACCAACTTAAAGACATTTCATCTCAATACGATTTGTCAGCTAATCAAGGTAAAGAACCTCAGGATTCGACTAGAATTAGAAAGTTAAAACGATAACTCTGCTATAATATTCCGTCTTCCAATGGCTCCTTTAACTTGGATTAAAGGAGCCATTGGCCTATTAAATGATTGACTTATAAATCTCGTCAATTTTATTTTTTAATATAGAAACGTATTCATTAACAATGGAATCTAAACTTTCAATTAGTGGAGGATAATGTTCTTTTAATAAACGTAATTTTCCAATAGCAAGTGCATGTAAAAACTCCAATAACGCTTCTCCTTGATATTCCGAATGATGCTTAACAAATGTTTTCAAAAGCATTAACATATTTTCTGAATTTTGTCGACTATAAGAATAGTTTAATTCCTCAGATTTTGCAGATCGTAGAATTGCAGCTTGGATAATACCATCATTAAAACGATTAAACACAAAAGGATCCAGCAAGTTTTTTACGAAATTACTCTGTCGAAGCCCATCTTCACTATTTCGCATAGCATTCAATACACACGCAATAGTAAAATAAACGTCTGATTGGGAGATATTGTCAAAATAGTTATTATCGTTGAAAAACGCCGAATTCTTGCGTATTTTCAACGGATTACCTTGTAAATCATTATAAAAGATCTCTTCTGTTCCACCTTTCGTTTCTGAACCGGAAAAATTGTTTATCAAGTCTATTCTCTTTCTTATAAATGAAGATGGTTCATCCAAGCTCTCTTGGATTTCTTTTAAATGCTCTATTTCTTTTTCCCAAGGAGTTTCAGTATTTGAGTTGTCGCAATTAATGGTTTCAATTTCAATAAACGAGCTGTTTTCCGCACCATACAGACCATATTTAATATTACTTTTCAGCTCCTTTTGTTTATCGACATTACTTATTCTGTTGATTCCAACAAAATAAATAAGTCGCATACCATCGTAATTTCGGAAGAACCTACTCAAATACAGTAAATTTTTTCCATTCGATATACAAGAGCCCACAATCAATATCGAACCGACTTCCTCATTATTGATATCTTTTTTCGTAAGATCTGATTGACTTATGAGATTAATATTGTTTTTGGAAAAGTTCTTTATTCTTTCAAAAATATACGCGGCTAACAACTCTGAACCTTTGTCATTTAGGTAAATAATATACTTTAACGAAGCAGGAACATGTTGATCTACATAAGCGTCAATTTTCGCTTTATGTTTTTCATATTGTTCATTTTCAATATTCTTAATGATATTTTCATAATCGATATAAAGATTCATTAGTGTCCGGTTAAATTTGCAGCATGCTTAAAAAGCATGTTTGTTTTCTTTTGAACGATGTTTTTCTGTCCAGTGTCAATAGCATGGTCATGTCTGAAAGAT
>NZ_BAABIQ010000026.1:0-24466 GCF_039542865.1 Olivibacter ginsenosidimutans
AACATACGCTACTGAACATAGCATCAATAAACCACAAAAACTTAAAAGATCTTTACCCGCAGAATTTCAAGAAATCAACAGACCTGTAGTTCGTCGGGCGGATACATTGCAAACATGCTCCGTGTATTCCTGTTTGAGCTCACGCAAGTGCATAGCAAAATAGCCTTCGTAGATATTCCCACTACTTGCAGGGCATGCACTTTCAATTCTGAATACCTTGTTATAATAGATTAGTTTGCCCAGAACAGTTGGTTTAATCTGCTTAAAGAAGAGAATTTCGTCTCCCTTTGTAGCAAATCCCTCGTTTATTATATCTTCTTTCACGTCTCCGAGAAGTTCTTTTAGGTATACCGTCATCCTGTAAGCTTCCTCTATAAAACTCGAAGCCTCCACCGACAGTTTATGTTCCTGTTTCTGTATGTCGGAGACGATTTTGTGTAATAGGTGTCTCATAATACCAATCGTTTAAATGAAGCCAATAATGCCTCCGCAAAATTTGCGATTAGTACCGGGCTTTTTTCATGAGACAGGACGAAGTCAGGGAAGTTTTTTTATTGAAATATAGCTATTAAATAGTTTGAAGTTTTTTTTGAGCAATATGAGAAGCAGAAAAATTAAAGCATAGGGCATAAGTCAAGCATACTCGCTAATTGAAGAAGCTAAGGAAATTGGGATTTTAGAAAAAACTGTTTCACCAAACAGCCAATCTGAAGCATACAAATATTTAGAAGAGGTTTCAAAATGGGAATATCAGCCATTAGCAATTAAAGCTGAAAACTCGGCGTTAAAAGAGCTAATTGATAGACGAAATGAACTCAAAATCGAATTGGGAAAAATATCTGACAATAGAAAAGTTGCTATTGATTATTTAAAAAACTCATTGGGGTATTCAACAGAGGCTAAACAGCAAGAGGTTAGGTTAGAGTCAATAAATTTATATTCAGAAAATTCCGAATTTGCCACAAATACTTGCCCCCTATGCGACAGTATCTTAGATGTAGCAATGCAGACGATTCAAAATATAAACCAATCATTAAATAATATAAAAAACGATCTAAAATTCACAAACGAAGAAAGCCCTAGAATACAGGCTTATATAGAAACTGTAGAAGGTAGCTATCATGAAATCGAAAGTGAATTAAAAATAATAGAAAAGAGCATCACTGCATTATATGTTGAAGATGAAAAAGCAAAAACGCTAAGAGATCTAAATATCAGAAGAGGAAAGGTAATTGAACGGATAAGTCTATTTCTAGAGAGAATAGATACAGATCTCGAAACCGAGGATATTGTATCAAAAATTGAAAATTTAAGGTTTCGAATAAAAGAATTGGAGAATAAAATTGATAGTGATAATGGAGAAAGAAAGACTACTGTCAATTTTAAATAAGATAAATCTCCAAATGAGTAAATGGGTTGAAAATCTAGATGTTGAATATCAAGATTCTCCAATAAGATTTGATTTGAGTAGATTAACGATGTTTATTGATACTGAAAATAAGCCAATTGCACTTCCACAAATTGGAAGTGGTGCAAATTGGGTAGCCTATCATCTTCTTCTAACACTTGCGCTTCATCAACATTTTATTCAAAATAATAGGCCACTACCTAGATTTATAATTTTTACAAACCGACTCAAGTCTATTATCCTCCAGAAAAATCCGATAATTTGGTTGAAATTAGTGCCGATGAACTAGCTGTAAATAAAATGTTTGATTTTATTTTTGATGTAGTAGAATCGTCTTAAATCTTCCAAAAAAGAGTTCGAGTTTTGTACCAGCGGGTTCAGGACTGCGTTTGGAGAAACAGGGCTGAACCAATCCCTCACTTTCCGTCACCTAAAAAGAAACCCAGCGAAAGTCGGGTTTTTCTATTTAATTGATTATTTCTCCTTTGTTATTCGTCAACTTTTTACGCCATTTTTGGCGTTCTTCAAGAGTTAGTTTTGTCCAATCTTTTACTTCGCCAATAATTTTAGTGGTTCTCGGCTACGATATAAACGTGTTGGATTACCTAGAAACTTTTTGTTCGTAACGTTCGGGTCATTCTCAAAATCCCCCTGTTGGTTCAACGATATAAACACGTGGGTTTCCATTTTCTTTTTTATACATTCAGGTCTGCAATTATCTGTTTGCTACTTGCCATAAGATGAGCTTAGTTGCTCAATTGTTGTTTGTTCGACTTTCTTACTAAGAAATTTGTCAATCAATGGTATAATGAGTTCACTTTCTTTGAAGTCAGCTTTTATTGTTGTTATTTCTCCGATATATTCGCCATGTCCGCCGGGAATTATTGCTAATTCAGCGTTTGCGATTTGTCTGTGTAATTCAATAGCGTGTTCTGGTGTAATAATGTCTTTGTCGCCAATTATTATTAAAGTTGGTGCTTTAATGGATTTGATTTGCTCATCAGGAATATCTTTAAAATTTAGCATTCGCTTTGCATCTCTGTCATGCATGATTTGTAAACCGTTTGTGTCAGCGGCAACGTGTTTGTAGGCTGTTTTTAACTGTTCGGGCATATTTTCCAATTTCGCTTGTTTCATAAAGTCCCAAAACCATTCAGGAACCCCGTTACGTTTGGCAAGTGCAGAGCCGATAATAATTTTATCAACGATTTCGGAGTGGCGGATGGCGATTTGTAATGTCGTTGTTCCGCCATTGCTGAACCCGAAAAAGTCGGCTTTGTCAATAGCTAAGTTTTTGAGAAGTGTTGCAATGTCGTCTGCGTCTTGCTCGAATGAAAGGTCTGCGTTTCTGTCACTTGTCCGTCCATGAGCTTGTAACTCAACCGCTATGACCCTTCTGTCTTTTGCAAACAAAGGGATGGCTTTTTCAAAGTTCGATTGAATGGTAGAACCGCCACCGTGAATGAGAACAAGCGGCTTGCCCTGTCCGTAAATTTCGTAATACATTTTTAGTCCATTCACTTCCGAATACCCGCTGTTAAAAGTCGATTTGTCTATTGTTGCCATTGCTTTAGTTTCTTTTTTATTTTCATTGCACGATACTAACACAAAACATGTCGAGCCAAAGATGCTTTACAAACTCAGAACTCACTGATTGTCGAGTTGTTCCGCCAGACCAATAAGAAGACCTTCCGTTCCACGAATATAACAGAGACGATACGCGTTTTCGTATTGAACCACTTCGCCAACAAGTTGAGCACCATGTTTAATGAGCCTGGCTACCATCTCGTCTATATCTTCAACAGCAAACATGACGCGTAGATAACCGAGAGAATTGACAGGAGCTGTCCGATGGTCTGAAAGAATTGGCGGGGTGAGAAATTTTGAAATCTCAAGTCTGCTATGTCCATCCGGAGTAACCATCATAGCAATTTCTACGCGCTGAGACCCTAGTCCTGTAACACGACCAGCCCATTCCCCTTCGATTGTGGTCCGTCCTTCGAGTTTTAGACCTATTTGCGTGAAAAAAGAAATGGCATTATCAAGGGATTCTACAACAATGCCGACATTGTCCATTCTAAGCAATTTGTTTTTTGTCATGGTTTTATCTTTTGATGTATGAATACAAATTTATTATCTCAATATCAGCGTTTACGGAGTTAGGTTGCATATAAAGGTTTGTTATTTTGACGTCTTCATTTTGATTACCGCATAAGGCTACTATACAAAAATAAACCTATTTTATTGATTGTTTGGTGGCAAATGAGACAATAGAGGGGGGGTAAATGGGAAAGATTGTTTTAAGGGTTTTTACGTCCTATAAATTTGTTTTTTCCGAGTAAGAACCCTATAGCTCGTCGTATATTTTCTGAACGGCTTTCCGGTGTTTTCAGTGAAGCAATATACCGAATAATTCTATTCTTTTGTTTTTTGATTCTTTTTAATAATTTTCAGCTAGCAATAGTACACTACGGAAACTTATGCATGTATCTTTGGCTCTCTTATTGCCCCTGCTCAACTCGCTCTAATGCCTCGTTTCTCTTCGTTTCAAATGTAAAGTTACGGAAGGCATCATCCTGGGGAATTTCCAGTTCGAAATTTTTTTGTTCTGCTAGCTCGATTTTTAAGGTTTTTCCCCTGAAATCCAAAACATGCCCGCCCTGCTGTTTATCAACGGAGAGAAAATGAAAATGAAACCCTTTGCTGTTGATGCCGTTTAGGTATTCTGGAAAATAAAACCCAACCAAAGTTCCTTTCGTTTCTGAATACGTAAAAAAATGCTGTCTGTCAAAAATAGTCGTAATAGGCGGAAAAGGTTTCTTTTCAATTGGAGGGAAAGCCCTTGTTTTTACATGTTCGAACACTCCTGATATTTTTATGGCATATACCGAATTCTTATTGCTCAGTAAACCATTAATCAATTTCAAAAGTGCATTTTCACTAATTGGGGTTCCTATTTTCAGTGTCGTGTCGGCTTTAAAGAATGTGACAAAAGACATCGGCGTTTTAAAGCCATTTTCCGGTTCGATGGTTTTGCCGGTAGCTTTGGTCTGATATACATTACCATCTAAAATGGTAAGCTCACCGTCCAGCATATCGGGTGCACCCAGACCGAAATCGCCCTTTAACTTCACTTCTTTCAACGGTAATACGCCTTTGTATAAGCCACCCACAAAGGCGTCGGCAACTCCGTATTGGTACAGTCTATTATATTGATCCATATGTCGTATCTCCAATTCTTTTTTGTCGGTTATAACAATTCTGTTTTTGAACATTTGAGGTAGATAGATCTTTTGTGTAGCACGGTCATAAAATAGGTCTGCCATGCTTTCCTCAGTCAATAGCAATTCCGGTTGTTGATTTTTTAAATGGTAAATCCACAATTTTCCGAAACTTTTTGTTGGAAATGTCGCCCAATCGGAAAGGAGTAGACGGTTATCGTCCATCCATTCAATACCATCGAAAAAACCATTAGGAATATTCGGTAGCTTTTGGAATTCTCCACTGCCGGATTTAAGGTATACAGCCCCTTCGCCTAATGTAGCTCCACTGGTACAGATCGCCAATTGGTCTATAGCTGAGTTATACGAAATTCCGTTGACGGTCGGAACATTACCTATTACGTGATAAGATTTTGTTCGTATATCGATCTCATAGATATTGCCCGAAGTAGTTTCTGTAACGGCGATAAGTCCGCTTTTCACTTTACATATATCATTTAGTAAATGTGCGTCGGGGATGGTTAACTCAAAGACGGTTTTCCGATTGTTAATGTCGAAACCAACAATTCTGTCTAAATCTGCTACATACAACACATTGTTTTCAATGGTCAGCCCCTTAGGCGCATTTAAAACACCTGTGATCGGAGCAAATTTTAATGCAATAAGTTTTCCGTCTTTAGCAATTTCGCTGATAAAACCATCGCCATCTTTATTGATCACATCTTGTCCCTGATTGGATACGAAAAAACGCTTTCCATCTGATACAACGCTTTCCGGCATGGAAAAGCCATTGATTATCGTTTGGGCGTTTAGCTGTACTATTTGCATCAGGACAAGTACACCTGTAAAAATTTGTTTAATTTTGTTCATTGTTTGAGCTATATGCTATATCTATGTTTATTATCTCTCTTACGTATCAAGCACCTATTTCGACTGTAGAACAACATATGGAAGAACATCTTGCATTTTTGAATAAATACTACCAAAAGGAAAAATTTATCTGTTCGGGTAGGAAAAATCCAAGAACTGGTGGAGTGATACTAGTGTATAACTGTACTATTGATGAAGTCAGTGAGCTGATAAAGGAAGACCCTTTTTATATCCATAAAATTGCTCTTTACGACATCATTGAATTTATACCGACCAAGTATAATGCGCATTTTGAATACTTTGCGATGTCCTAAAATTTACTTGCAATTTCTTCAAAAGCCATTTCGACTGAGTTTTCGGAATGTTTATTTGATCTATCTTCGGGTAGATGCGGCCTACAAGAGATCTGATTGCCGTTCTTTTCGGCAGCGTTACCATATGTTCAGTTTTCTTGGGTTTTGGTAATTAACGCTGTCCTCCGATCGCTAATCCTCCGTCTACCAAAATACTTTCTCCTGTTACAAAAGAGGCAGCGGGACTACTTAGCCATACGACCAGTTCGGCAACCTCTTCGGGATTGGCAAAACGTTCTATTGGAGCATGTTTCTTCAGTGGCTCTTTTTGTTCCTCGGCATCTTCAAAGGGAAAGAAACGGTCGAACATCGGGGTTTGAATATATCCCGGTTGGATGTTATTTACGCGTATTCCTGCTGAAGCGGTTTCTACTGCCAAGACACGAACTAATCCGTCAAGTGCAGCCTTGCTTGCTGAATACACACCCGAACCGCTGAAGGCTCCTCGTGCCAACCATGATGACGTGTTTACAATGGCGCCGCCGCTACCTTGCTTTTTGAATTGCTCGATCTCATATTTGCAGGATAACCATGTGCCTTTAACGTTGATGCCGATAATCGTGTCAAATTCCTCTTCAGGCATTTTGTCAATCGGTGCAAAATTACCTTCTACACCAGCATTGTTAAAGGCGATATCTAACCGACCGAAAAAACGGACAGTCTCGGCAATAAGATGTTGCACTGCTGCGCTTATGGAAACATCAGCTTTGATAAATCGGGCATCGGGACTAATATTTTGCAATTCTGCAAGGGCGGCTTCTCCTTGTTCTTGCCTGCGCCCTGCTATGACAACCTTTGAGCCATTTTTCAGAAACAGCTTTGCCGATGCTAAGCCTATACCGGTTGTACCCCCTGTAATCAGGACAACTTTTCCTTTTAGATTTTCTTGTACCATGTGTATTGATTTTTATTACGGTACAAAGTTCGCTTCTCATTTGGTTTAGAAATTATGCAAATCAAACAAATGATTATGAAATACACTCGCCATTCTCATGAATAATCTGTTTTTCAGAAACGGATTTTATCGTGTGCGTGCTTAAACAGATTTCTCGATCAAGGTGGTAAGCGCTAAAATGAAAGTTTTTGGCCTGTCCAGCCCATATTACGTAGAAATTGCTCCCAACTGAGGGTATTCGGGTTTATTTGTCGACTCCACAACAGGTCACGATCTTTCTTAAAATAGCCGTACGCAACAGTGTAGGCTGCCATTCCCAAAATCTCCTGCACTAAAGTTTCATTGGTGCTGAATTCCGGGAAATGGTCAAGCAACTCGGATCGTGTAAAGGCCGAACGGTATATTGCTTTCTTACCGGTCACCCGGGTAAATGTATCGACGATCTCCTGTGGAGATAATATGTCGCCGATTACGGGCAATGACTTGCCGGCATATCGACGGGGGTTTGCAAAAATTTCCAAGACAGCAGGACCTGTGGCGGTAAGCGGATCGACAAATGGTGCGCGAAAATCTTTTGGTAAATAAATCGGAAACTCGAGTGTATCGTTTTTCAATGTCGGCGGATAAAATTCGATCAGATTGGTGTAGAAGAAAGCCATGTAAATAAAGGAACTCATGACCGGTAGCGTACGAATATATTCCTCAATTTTGGCCTTGTCTGTAAAATGGGGTGCAAACATTTTTCCTTCGGTAATGTTAGCTACGTTTTCCAAACTGCTGAAGATAATATGTTTTACTCCCGCCTCGACTGCAGCATCTGCCAATTGTTTGCCTAACTCCATCTCATGCGTTGCAGGAGGGGTAATATTGGGTGTCATTAGGAAAACACCGTATGAGCCACGGAATGCATCGACAAATTCTTTTTCATTTCCGAGTTCAAGTGGTAATTGCACAAGTTCGGCTCCCTTTTTGGTCAAATGAATTGCTTCCGGTGAATTAACGCGACGGGTAATACCCCTTACCCGATAGCGTCCACTTTCGAGCAGTGTACGTGCAGCACTAAAGCCTTGCTTACCTAAAACGCCAACGATCGTGATAAGCGGTTTATCTTTTTGTTTTATTACCTCTTGTTCTTTTAAATGAGATGCCATGTTTTTGCTATTGAATGAAACCGTATAACTATAATTATTTTAGTTGCAAAACTATTTTTAGTTGAATACATTTGCAATAACTATCAAAACGGATAGGTGAAAAATCGGCATCATGAAAACAGAATGTATTGGCGACTTTGTAAAACTGAAAGGGAAAACTTATCCCTGTACCGTAAGCCTTACGATGGATTTAGTAGGTGGGAAATGGAAAGCAGTCATTCTTTACCATTTAAAGGACGAAGCAAAAAGGTATAATGAGCTCCGTAAAGAAATGCCATCCGTAACCGAAATGACACTGAGCCTACAGTTGAAGCAATTGGAAAATGACGGTATGGTATCAAGAAAGGTTTACGGTCAAAAACCACCTATTAAAGTCATTTATAGTTTAACTGATTTTGGAAAGACATTCATTCCTGTTTTGGATGCCATTACAACATGGGGTAATCAGGTTGTTCGTGAAAAGGGTGAATTTGTTTCTATAGAATAGCTTTATTTAAGCTAACTGTTAGCAGATACTTTTAGATAGGTATTTTATTAAGGCTTTGCAAATTACTTTTAAATGGCCTATTCTACGTTTTGTAGGTTCGCTGTGCTATTCTCCTTTCGGAATTGTAGAGGAGTAATGCCTATTTGTTTTTTGAAGAAAATGATAAAGTTAGAAGCATGTTCAAACCCAAAGCTATACGCAATTTCGGCTATATCCCAATTGCTGAACTGTAACAACGCCTGTGCCTCCTGCGTCATTCTCTCTGCAATCCATGCTGTCGTTGTTTTACCGGTGCTTTCTTTTAAAGCTCTGTTCAACGTATTGGGATGTATATAGAGTTGCTGGGCAAACTCGTTGGCTGTTTTAAGTTTTATCGTCTGGCTTGGTGCATCAATAGGAAATTGCCTCTCCAATAGTTCTAAAAATAAACTACTGATGCGTTCTGAAGCATTGGTCGGTTGGTAAAACGTTTCGGGAGCTTGAATTTTCATGGCCTCGTGCATAATGATTTGCACATAGCTTCTCAGTAAGTCATATTTATTGGGGTATTTAGAGTTAATCTCGCGAAACATATTTTCAAAAATTCCTTTCAGCAGCCTGACACTTTCTTCGCTCGGAAAAAACACATGGTTGCCGCCTACTTTGAATAAGGATGATCGCGATAGACTTTCATTTTTGAGGTTTTGACTAATGAAATCTTCGGTAAAAAGACAGAAATATCCAGTCTGATCTTTTGAAGTTGGTTCCCATGAATAAGGAATCAATGGATTAAGAAAGGTAATGGCCGGGTTATCAATTTTTATAGCTTTGTCGGCATAGCTTAAAATACCCTGTCCCTTTGTGGTCATGGATATTTTATAAAAGTCCCTGCGATTGGGGGGAAGCGAGGTGCTATCGCAAGCAAATTCCTCCCGTCGATAGACATTGAACTGTCCGGCTTTGGGATATTCCTGCCCGTGCCTGCCATAAAACTCCGCTATACTTTCTTTTTTATTCATTTAACAAAATTATGAATTTCAAACAAACAAATGACGATATTCGGAAACTAACTATTTTACAGCTTTACCCACGCATTAACGAATTACCATTTTGCGTTAAATACCGTAGGTAGGATGTGTTAGCTGTTCATTGGAGGATATCGGCGGTATCCTTGTTCTTTGCCTGAGTGAGATACTGTTGCAACATGTGGTATACTCTGCGCTTGATTCTATCACGCAGGATTCTTGGACCTAATACCTTGACACATTCGCCAAAGCCCAGTATTTCACGCTCCAGTTCAAAGTTTAAAACAACATCCAAGCGAATTAAAATATCTCCGTTTTCTTCTGTTTTTAAAAGTTGCTGTGAAGCATGTATAGGTTTCGTTAATACGTAGGGTGCGTGGTGACGGTCCACATGCAAAATCACACGACGCCCTCGATCTCTTTCCGATTTTGTGACCCCAATAGTATCCGCATAGTAACGTTCAAAATCGACACCTTCATATGCAATATAACCCGATTTCGCCATTTCTGCTATGTCTATAATCCTATCTAGAGCCAGTGTCATCAATGTTTTGCCTTTTTTCGATTTGCAAATCACAAACCATCTGTTGCGGTATTCTTTCAGTAAGTAGGGAAAGTATACTGCCTCCTGTTCCGATTTTGACTTAAAGGATTTATACGTAATCAATAAAGGTATCTTTTCTCTGATGGCTTTATGGATAGGCGTTATCCAATTTAGGCCTTTCAATAGTTTGTTACTTTCTAACTGTATATACGAGGCGGATGTGTCTTCTTGTTTAGATAAGTTGTTCTCTAATCGAGCAATGATGTCGCTCATTTCTTCAAAATAAGCAAAGCCGTTTAAATGTTTTAAGATATCCACGGCATCTTTCATTTTGGATATGTCGCTATCCGACAAGGGAGTATTGCTGATTGAATAGTGCGGATCCTCGTAAGTATAAAACTTGCGTTTGATAACGATGATGGGAGCACTATAACCCAGTTTGTTACTGCGCATTAATTGAATATCACTCTGTATGGTTCTTTTGCTAACACCACTATGGATGCCTTCCAATTCGTAGAGACCATTCGAAACCCGTTCAATCAAATCGTCCAATGTCCATTTACGATGCCGTTGCCGAAGACAATTATCGATGATTTTGTACCGTATTAAAGCCAGTTTGTTAATTGCCATGAATGATTTTTGCTGATTTTATTTCGTTATAAAGGTAGTTGTTTTATTTTACTGCGCAATATACATGCGCAATAGGGCCGTTAAAAATCTTTTCTTTTCTTAATGGTTTATTTTATTTATCTGACTTTTAGTTTATTATGTTGTTTTTTTGGGATTTTATCATTTTTTGTACTATTACGTAAAAAGGCTGCGTAGTACAGGTAGCACCTTTGTGATGTCGGATATGATAATCGTTCTTTGATGAAAATATTAATCGAATCCAGGTTTTAAGATATGTGCTTGAAGAACAACGATACCTCTTGATTAGAAATGGAATACGTAGAGAAAATTGCTGAAAAAACCAACAAGATCTCCGTATCGGGCAATGAATAGGTTGTCGATCAGTTGAAACGATTATTTATGAAATAGAACTGGATAATAAAGACGTGCAAGGGGCAACGTAAAGAGGCTTGTTGCTCCTTGCTTCGAACGAGGAAACATTTAATATGGAGTGTTATAGCTTTTATGGCCTCCATCACATTTATAACATTAACAAAATGGAAAACAAGAGAATTAACGGCAATGATCTAATTGCTTTAGGATATAAAGAAAATCATGCAATGGGTGTTGCATTGAAAATTAATAGGAAAAGATTGGGTTTCAATAGAGAGCAGATGTTGGCAAATTTCAAACGTGTGCTCGAACATCCAGAATCGTACCTAGAGGATGCTGTTTTTAAACCGTTGGCTGAGGTTTTATTAGAAATCGATACGATGGAAGAAGAAATCATTAAGCTGAAAGAACATGCCGAAGTCTATACTGTATTTGGTGAAGGAAATATTGAAGATGGTGCTAAAAAGCAAATGAATGTGGCAATGAAACTGCCAGTAACGGTTGCGGGTGCCTTGATGCCTGATGCACACCAAGGTTACGGTTTGCCAATTGGAGGAGTCTTGGCGACTAAGAATGCCGTCATTCCTTACGGTGTAGGAGTGGATATCGGTTGCCGGATGGCCTTGTCGATTTTTGATTTACCAGCAACTTATTTGGACACCTATTCCGATAAATTGAAAGAGGTGCTGCTGAAAAACACCCGTTTTGGTGCCGGAAATGGTTATTTAAAACACGAAAGAACAGACCATGAAGTCTTGGATAGCTCCTTATTTAATGCTGATGATTTTATACGTTCGTTAAAAGACAAGGCTTGGACGCAATTAGGATCTTCGGGTGGTGGAAATCACTTTGTGGAATTCGGCATGATAGAATTCGCAACACCAGATGGAGCGTTGGGGGTGGAGCAAGGTAAATACCTGGCATTGCTAACGCATTCGGGTTCGCGCGGATTCGGGGCAACTATCGCAGGGCATTATACCAAATTGGCGAAAGAAATATGTAAACTTCCTTACGAAGCGCAACATCTGGCATACTTGGATGTCAATCAGGCAGAAGGCCAAGCCTACTGGTTGGCCATGAACTTAGCTGGTGATTATGCTTCAGCTTGCCATCAGGTTATCCATGATAAAATCCAATCGGCTTTAGGAGCCGAATTGTTAGCTAAAGTAGAAAACCATCATAATTTTGCCTGGAAGGAGCAGTTTAATGGGGAAGAAGTGATTGTTCACCGCAAAGGAGCTACTCCGGCAGGCAAAGATGTGATGGGAATTATTCCGGGCTCGATGGCTACAGAAGGATTTCTGGTTCGTGGAAAAGGGAAGGAGGCGGCCATTCATTCGGCTTCACATGGTGCAGGACGGTTAATGAGCCGCACACAAGCCTTGAAAACATTATCAACAGCAGACTTAAAGGCCATATTGGAAGACAAAGGTATTACCTTGCTTGGAGCCGGAATGGACGAAGCGCCAATGGCTTATAAGGATATCCATAAGGTCATGGCGGCGCAAGTGGATCTGGTAGACATTGTGGCAACCTTTTCTCCTAAAATCGTTCGTATGGCCGATGATGGCTCGAGAGAGGATTAACCCTTCATAATTGGAATGAACTGGTAATGGTGCCTTGACTAATTTATAGGCTAATTCATGGTAAAAAGGAGTGCCTCGGATTTAAAGAAAATGTATACATTTACTGAATTAATGACATTAATATGGGTAAATCAATACACTTTTACTGTTTAATCATATGTACGGCACTCTTTTTTGCTTGTGAGGAGAATAAACCTATCGATCCGATCAATGAATGCAATACTTCTGCCGATGGATATCCGAACATTTTTTTGGGAGACGTCGCGGATAATACAACCAGATGGGATTACAACGAAGGATCTCCAACATTATATTTAAATGGTCCCTTTTCAAGTCTTAAGGACGGAGCACCTGTAATCGTATTTAAAGTTAAGAACGATACGTTACGGATTATTCCAAACGAATATACCGAATACAAAGGGGTTAAATATGACGTTTCTGTTAGTGATTTGAAGAAAATGGCAAGCTTTTATATTGATTCTCTAGCTGGTATAAAAATATACAATACCAATGCCTATGATTATATGTCGCTAGCGAGATGTTATTTGAAAAGGCTAGGAGAGGATGTACCTAATGTAAATGGTTCCGACAGTAATCAGCCAAATGTAATAGGAAATTAAAAAGAATGCTCAAAAATTGAGAAAGGGAGCATCTGCTAAATGCCGCGATTAAGACTCCCTTATCAATAAATCATCTGCAAATTGAATCAGATTTTGCTTTTTTTCTCGAGGTAAGTTAATTTGATCGAGGGCCGCATAAGCTTCTTGCGCGAAACGATTTTTTGTTGCTTCGGCCTGTTCCTTTATACCCAGTGTGTTATATATAGCAGTAATGGCATCTACCTTCTCTTCAGGGTTAAACACCGTAAGGTGCATCCAATGGTGTATATCTTTTGCTACTGCTGATGGAGCCAGACGTAAGGCATTGATCAATAAATATGTTTTTTTGTTTTCAATAATATCACCTCCAACTTGTTTCCCAAATTTTAAGGGATCGCCATAGACATCTAAAATGTCATCTTGCAGTTGAAAAGCAATACCCATATTAACGCCAAAAGTATAGATAAGTTGCTGGTCTGATGGTGTTGCTCCACCTAAGATGGCACCAATTTTTAGGGCAGCACCGAGAAGAACCGATGTCTTTAAACGGATCATGTGCACATATTCCGATTCGCTTACGTGCATGGAATTTTCAAAATCCATATCTAATTGCTGCCCTTCGCAAACTTCTTGTGCCATTTTGTTGAAAGTTGTTAAAATTTGGGGCAAATAAGCAGGATTACTTTCCGCTAACAATTGATAGGCGATAATTAAAAGGGCGTCGCCTGATAGTATAGCCGTATTGACATTCCATTTCTGATGGACTGTTTCTCTGCCTCTCCGTAAGGGGGCTTCATCCATAATATCATCATGTAGAAGGGTGAAATTATGAAATGTTTCTATAGCTAAAGCAGCAGGGATGCTGTCATTTACAGGGGCCTCAAATAGCTGTGTTGCCAGTAGGGTTAGCACTGGTCTTAGGCGTTTCCCTCCAATATGTAAAAAATAATGAATGGGATCATATAATGTTGTTGGCGTTTTTGGGAAATTTCGTTGGACAAGTGCGTCACTAATCAGTTGTTGTAATTCAGCGATAGAAAGCATACAGCGAAGATAGAAAATAATTTGAACCTGAAGACTTAACCGATTAACGTGAAATCGATTTGCCTTTTGGCTAGATTAACTGTTTTTACTTTAATTTTCACTTCATCACCCAACTGATAGCGTTTCTTTTTTCGTTGACCAATAATCGCATAATTCTTTTCGTCTAGTGCATAGAAATCATCAGTAATATCGCGTAAACGAACCATCCCTTCGCATTTATTTTCTTCGATTTCTACGTACATGCCCCATTCAGTAACCCCTGAAATAATGCCCATATAGATTTGGCCAATCTGATCTTGTAAAAATTCGGCCTGCTTGTACTTTATAGAGGTACGTTCGGCGTCAGCGGCCTTTTTCTCCATTTGAGAAGCGTGCACGCACATTTTTTCGTAGGCCTCTTCATTAACAGCTTGACCGCCTGTTAGGTAATGTGCTAATAGTCGATGTACCATAACATCGGGATAACGTCTAATGGGAGAGGTGAAGTGGGTATAATAATCAAAGGCTAAGCCGTAATGACTGTGTTTTTTCATGGTATAAATGGCTTTGGCCATGGAACGTATAGCTAAGGTCGTTAACACATTCTGTTCTTTAGTACCTTCTACGTCATGCATGAGGGTGTTGAGTGATCGGGCGATTTCCTTCTCGGATTTGGTGCTGATTTTGTAGCCAAAACGAGCAGCAAACTGAGCAAAAGAAGCAAGATTCTCTTCATTCGGTGCATCGTGATTACGATAGACAAAAGGTAGTTTCTTTTTACCCCTTCCTTGTTTGCCAATATACTCCGCTACTTTCCGATTGGCCAATAGCATAAAGTCTTCAATAAGTTTGTGTGCATCTTTTCGTTCTTTAGCATAAACGCCAAGTGGTTTGCCATTTTCATCCAATTTGAATTTAACTTCTGTCGACTCAAAATTTATAGCTCCCTGCTTGAATCGCTGATCGCGTAGTATGTAGGCTAAACGATTAAGGGTTAATAATTCTGTACTATAGTCGCCAATTTTGGTTTCAATAATTTCCTGCGCTTCCTCATAGGTAAACCGCCGGTTGGAATGAATAATGGTTTTTCCAAACCATTGTTCTTTAACATGAGCTTGTTTATCTAAAATAAAAATGGCCGAAAAACAGAGTTTATCTTCGTTTGGACGTAACGAACATAAATCATTCGATAATCGTTCGGGCAACATGGGAATAACACGATCTACCAAATAAACAGAGGTACCTCTTTCATAAGCCTCTTTATCTAGTGCGGTATCTGGCAAAACATAATGCGTAACATCAGCGATATGGATGCCGATTTCGTATGTACCATCGGGTAGTTCGCGAAAGGAGAGTGCATCGTCAAAATCTTTGGCATCTGCAGGATCTATCGTGAAGGTTGTGGTTTGTCGGTAGTCCCTGCGTTTATTGATTTCATCCGTACGGATAACTTCGCTTATATTATTGGCTTCATCTTCTACCGCCTGCGGAAATGCTAGTGGAAAACCATAGTCTGCTAGAATAGCATTCATCTCCGTATTATTCTCTCCCTGTTTGCCGAGAATATGTTTTACTTTACCTACGGGATTCTTGCTACCCTGTGGCCAATCGGTTATGGTTACAACGACCTTTTCCTGATCTTTGGCACCATTTAAATCTTCAATAGGCACATAAATATCATGAAGCATTTTCCGATCATCAGCAATCAAAAAGGCAAATCGTTGGGAAACGGTAAGTACACCTGTAAAATCACTTCTAAATCGCTCCAAGATCTCTACCACTTCCCCTTCTTTTTTGCGGCCCTTACTTTTTTCATAGGCGTATACTTTGACGGTATCTCCATGTAAGGCATTACGTAATTTGCGGGGTGCAATATAGATATCATCTTCAAACTCATCGTCTGTTATGATAAATGCTGAGCCATCCGCAGTCATATCGACTTTACCGATAATAAAGGTTTTAAGCTCTTTTAAAGTAAATTTTCCTTTTTCAACTTCTTTGAATAATCCCGATTTCAGGCGGGATTCTTCCTGAAGAATAGCTAAAATGGTCTGTTTAGAGGAAGGATCTGTTAAGTTAAGTTGTGCAGAAACCTGCTTATAGTTTAATGCTTTATTGCCTGATTTTTCAAAGACATCTGCAATCAACTGGGAAAGCACCTGTTTAATGGCGTTAGCTTTTTTTGTCGACATAAACAATTTCTTGATAAGGGTGGCATTATGCGTGCTACCGGATTAATTTTTATTTTATTGCCTATCGCAAATTTCTGCATTTATTGCAGATGCCTATGGCATTAACAGCTACCTGTTGGATAGAGAAGCCAGATGGGAGGCTAATTTCAGGTAATTGAATTTCTTGTAAGCAATATACGCTATTACAAACAGAACAAGTGAAATGTACGTGTTCATCGTGATGTTGATGAACGGTACAGGTCGTTGAACACAGTGCATACGTTGCGGTACCGTGCAAGTCAAAGATTTTGTGAATAATTCCTTTTTCCTCAAAGGCGCTTAACACCCTATATAACGTTACCCTATCAATATCATCACCAATAGATTTTTCCAGTTCTGGTTGGGATGTTGCGGTGTCTTTACTAAAAATTTTTGCTAATACCGCAAGTCGGGGATGTGTTACCTTAAGACTATGCTTACGTAAAATATTTTCAAATGTCTTCGCTTTCTCTTCAGTCGTCGCCATATCAATTATGATTTGTTGTCTTTTGTACGTTAATTGGAGGGGTTGGACTTGTTTTTCTAAAAACTAGATAGAAACCTACGATTACAAAGGGTATACTCAGTAGTTGCCCCATATTGAACGTCATGCTATTTTCAAAAGTTTCCTGATTCTCTTTAATAAATTCCACAAAAAAGCGTAATCCAAAAACCAGTATAAGGAAATAGCCCAATAAGAGTGCGGGCTTGACATATTTACCCTTACGGTAGCTATAGTACAAAAACAAGAAAATGAGGACATAGCCAATGGCCTCATAGAGTTGAGCGGGATGGCGCGGGACATTGTCTACCTGAACGAAAACGACCGACCAAGGCAAATCACTGGGCTTGCCGATGATTTCCGAATTAAAAAAATTACCGGTGCGTACAAACGCTCCCGATAGAGCGGCAACAATTGCTAAACGATCAATGACCCACCAAAAATTGGTTTTTGTCTTTTTACAAAACAAGAGTGTGGCAATAATAATTCCTAAGGCTCCACCGTGACTGGCTAAACCTTGGTAACCGGTAAAACTTATCGTTCCATTAACCATTCGGATGGGGAGGATCATTTCTAAGAGATGATGACGATAATAATCAAACTCATAGAAAAGACAGTGACCTAATCGGGCTCCCAAAACGGTGCCTATAAAAACATAAATGGTTAGTTTATCCAGTAGCTCTTGGGTTTTTCCTTCTTTCTTGAAGATGCTCAGCATGATGACATAGCTTAAAAAGAAAGCCAGCATAAAGCAAAGCGTATAATACCGTAATCCAAATCCGCCGATATGGAAAATTTCCGGTTTAATGTCCCAATGGATACTTAATAAAAAATTAAACATGGATGTTTTTGCTTGTTTACGTGTACAAACTTATTGAAAATAGTTTGATTACTAGAAGTTTGGTTTCAGTAAATATTTATCGTAAAATTTGAAAATATGGCCAGCTGCCTCTTCTGCAGTGTCTACCAGTCGGTATAGGTTTAGGTCTTCGCTGCTAATTTTACCTTCCTCTAACATACGGTCCTTTACCCAGTCGAAAAGCCCTCCATAATAGGATTTTCCTACTAATACAATAGGAAATCGGGCAATCTTGCCTGTTTGGATCAAGGTAATCGCTTCAAATAATTCATCCATCGTGCCAAAACCACCGGGCAGTACGATATACCCTTGCGAGTATTTCATAAACATGACTTTACGTACAAAAAAGTAATTGAACTCCATCAGTTTATCCCGATCAATATATTTGTTATGGAATTGTTCAAATGGCAATTCGATATTTAACCCTACAGATTTTCCTCCCGCTTCATGAGCACCTTTGTTGGCCGCTTCCATGATTCCGGGGCCACCCCCCGATATGACGCCATAACCGCGCTCAGTAAGTAAACGGGCACATTCTTCTGCTATTTTATAGTCCTGATGTTCCCTTGACGTTCGTGCCGAGCCGAAAATGGAAACACATGGACCTATTTTTGCTAATTTCTCGAACCCCTCTACAAACTCTGCCATAATTTTAAAAATCTGCCAAGAATCCTTTACCTTAATTTCCTGCCAGGTTTTATTCTCAAATGCTTTTCTTATTTTATCTTCACTCGTTATCATATTTGTGTATCCATCAGATGAAGCCTGTTCATATAGTTAAGAACTGATTGGTGCTAAAGTAGTGAAAATTTTTTAACCTTTTTATCCAGGAAGCTTTCGCTGATTTGTTTAAGTTTCCTTTACCTTTGTATTATGAATTTTTCTTCTAAACTTCTAGAGAACGCAGTAAATGAATTTAGCCGTTTACCAGGCGTAGGGCAAAAAACAGCATTGCGTTTAGTTCTTCATCTCCTTAATCAACCTGCACATGACATCGAACGTTTTAGTGATGCACTAACCAAGCTAAAGACGGAAATCTGTTATTGCGAAATATGTAACAATATTGCAGATCAAACTATTTGCGAGATTTGTCGGGCGCCAAAGAGAGACAAAGGACTTATCTGTGTGGTAGAAGATACCCGAGACGTAATGGCCATTGAAAGTACCCAACAATTCCATGGGGTGTATCATGTGTTGGGTGGATTAATCTCTCCGATGGATGGTGTAGGGCCTTCTGATTTGAATATAGATAAATTAGTGGAAAGATTGCGGAACGAGGACGTTCATGAAGTGATTTTAGCCTTGAGCGCTACTATGGAGGGCGATACGACAATTTTTTATCTTTATAAAAAGTTGAAAGACTTTAAGGTGCAAATCAGTACCATTGCTAGAGGTATTGCTTTTGGAGGAGAATTAGAGTACGTAGATGAAGTGACGCTTGGCCGATCTATTGCTACCCGAGTACCTTATGAACGAAGTATTGCGTAGGGAGGGAAGTAAAAATTAAAAAGTAAAACTCACAGTATCCATGACCAACAAAACCATTATTATAACAGGTGCTTCTTCAGGTATAGGATTGGCTTTGGCTAAGCATTTAGCAAGCAAAGGTGCTAATTTAGTTTTGGGGGCAAGGAAATACATAAGCTTATGTGAGATTGCCGAACAGTTGGAAAAAGAATATCGAGTACGGGCAGTTGCTGTGGCATGTGATGTTTCCAATGAAGAGGATTGTAAACAATTGATCAATCAAGCATTATTAACGTTTGGCAGAATAGATGTACTGATTAACAATGCGGGTATTAGTATGCGTGCCTTGTTTAAGGACTTAGATTTGACAGTTCTGAAACAACTGATGGATGTCAATTTCTGGGGAACGGTATATTGTACAAAATATGCTTTGCCGTCTCTGTTGGAACATGGTGGTTCGGTTGTTGGTGTTTCTTCCATTGCAGGCTATAGAGGTTTACCCGGTCGTACGGGCTATTCTGCTTCAAAATTTGCTATGAACGGTTTTATGGAATCGCTACGCGTAGAAAATTTGAAAACTCATTTACATGTAATGCTAGCCTGCCCGGGGTTTACCGCTTCCAATATTCGGAATACGGCACTTAATCAAGATGGGCAACAATTTGGGGAGACCAGTATGGAAGAAGAGAAAATGATGACAGCGGAAGAAGTGGCAGAAAGGATAGTGAAAGGGATAGCACAACGAAAGCGAACGCTTATACTAACTGGCCAAGGTAAGCTTGCTGTGCTCATGAACAAACTTGTTCCAGCTTGGGTAGATAAAAAGGTTTTTGCCTTATTTGCTAAAGAAAAGAATCCGTTGATTAAATAAAACGACTATAACGGATAAAATTATCTCGACCACAGCCGACCGATCTGTTTCATAAGGATGGGATTCCGCTCCGGATACTCTGGTTCGAAATAACGTGTTGAAGCTTTAAAACCCTTTCATTAGACCGCCATCGAGTGGAATCTCTGCACCGGTAATATAAGCCGCAAGATCGGATGCTAAAAAAGCAACAAGATATCCATATTCAACAGGTTGACCTAGGCGTTTCATTGGTATTTGCTGAATACGTCTATTGAATGCGTCGTCGATTGAAATTTTCTTTGCTTTTGCTTGCTTAGCCGCGAGCTCCCGAATCCTTTTCGTATCAAACATGCCTGTAAGAATACTATTTACGGTGATTCCCTGATTAGCTATTTGTTGGGCTAACGATTTACTCCAACTCATGAGCGCCGTACGTATGGTGTTCGAGAGGACTAGATTAATTGCAGGTTCTTTTACAGTTAAAGAGGCTACATTAATAATCCTGCCCCATTTATTTTTGAGCATATGGGGAAGTACTAAATTGCTTATATGAAGATGGGTTTGAAAAAGCAGTTGAAAAGCATCCTGATAATCAGTCTCACTTGTCTCTAAAACATGGCCTTCCTTCGGGCCATTGGTGTTATTTACTAAGATATCAATGGGATACTGATCCAAGAAAGCTTTGGTAGCAGTTTTCATGGCTGCGTAGTTTGAAAAATCGACCACTAAATAACGGTGTTGCTGCGAGGCAGACCGATCAAGTTGACTAAGCGAATGCTTGAGCTTATCTTCATTTCTGGCCATTAAGGTGACAGAAGCACCACAAGATGCTAATTGCTGTGCAATGGCTAAACCAATACCTCGAGTACTGGCACCAACGAGTGCATTTTTGTTATGTAAATTGATTTCCATGCGTTGATTTAAAAAAGCTTAGTCTCCACTTTTAGTCTAATATTAGATTTTCTAAACAAAAGAAGGCGTTAATTTGTACTAAAACTATAAAAATTATCACATAATATTATTATGAAACCATCATGATTTATCAATCACATAGTGCGATGAATAAATCTGATAGCTTCTCACCTTTAAAGAACAAATTTATACAGATGAAAAATGTTAAAAGTACGATGGCGTTTCTATTCTTGTTAGGAATGATTGGGTTTATTGGATGTAGCCCATCCGGTAAAGAAAGTGATGCTGCAACAGATTACACTGATACTGTAGAATCAGCTGCACCGCTTCAAGATAACAACACCCGTAATGATCAGGCTGCCGACGAGCTAACCAAAAAAGATACAACGATTCAAGATACATTCAAGACAAAATAATGGCTTTCCATTATTTGTTTTAGATCCGTTAATGCGTATTGATTTATTGATAGATCTATCAATAGTAAGGAAACAATAAACGGCAATCTATTTTTAATAAAATTTAAAAAGGAATGCCTATATTGCGTCTATTCAATAAAACAATACCATTAATTATGAAGAATTTTTTTATAGGATTTGTTTGTTACGCTGTAATTGCATTAGCACCTTTTTATGTTGACGCCCAGGTTGCGCCCATTGAATCGAATACCGTTCAAGGGGGCGAATTGATTGGCCGTTGGGATATTACCGTTGACGAAAACGGTACATCTCTACCTTCTTGGTTGGAAGTAGAATTGTCCGGATTTAAAACTTTGGTCGGACGTTTTGTAGGCACTGGAGGTAGTGCAAGGCCGATTTCAAAAGTGAATTTTTCCAATGGAGAATTCAACTTTGCTATTCCGCCACAATGGGAAAGAGAAGAACGTGATTTGGTATTAAAAGGTGCGGTCACGAATAACCAGATTAAAGGTACCATTACGGCGAGCGATGGCCGGACGTTTTCTTTTACCGGAGTACGGGCCCCTTACTTAGAACGAACAGGAACGCCAAAATGGGATAAACCGATCAATCTGTTTAACGGAAAAGACCTAAGCGGATGGAAAGCCCTGGGTAAAGAAAACCAATGGGTAGTAAAAGATGGTATTCTAACTAGTCCGCATTCTGGCGCTAATTTGGTTTCTGAAAAAGAGTTTACCGACTTTAAATTACATGTAGAATTTCGCTATAACAAAGAGAGTAATAGCGGTGTTTATTTAAGGGGCCGTTATGAAGTGCAGATTATTGATAATCCAAAAACAGATCATCCCAACAGTCACTTGTTTGGTGGTGTATATGGCTTTTTAGTACCTAGCGAAATGGCTCTTATTGGCCCCGGGACGTGGCAAACTTTTGATATTACATTAATTGGTCGGATGGTAACTATTGTCGCTAATGGCAAAACAATCATATCCAATCAGGAAATACCCGGTATCACAGGAGGCGCTTTAAACAGTAATGAAGGAGAACCTGGACCAATTTATATTCAAGGGGACCATGGACCTATTGAATTTAAGAAAATTGTCATAACGCCTGCCAAACAATAGAAAGATTGATCGTAGTGAGCATTTAGGCTTTTTTAGGATCTAACGATTAAAGAAGATTAAAGGAAGAGGTTGTCGTGATCGACGACCCCTTTTCTTATCTAAAACAGTCAATCCGACGATAGACTGCTTCTCCGCCCACTGCCAGATCCGTACCATTGACAACGGTTATTTTATATTCTAAAGATACCAAGTTTATATTCTAAAGATACCAAGTGGTCATTTTGACTGGATAATGAAATTCAGAGAAGTATCGAAATTTAAAGATTGTTAAAAAAAATTAGGGACTTACATATACCGAATTAAACGAATAGTACATTTGCTAGTCTTATAAATAAGAAAAACCTTATACGCTATGAAAATTTCTATTTGTTCCCTTTTTATTGGCCTATTGCTGACACTATCATCTTGTTCTACTGTTTCCTATATGGGTGATCGATTTTCACCAACCGACAATGTAGACATATACTATTCAAGCAAGGATGTAAAGCACGAATATAAAGTAATTGGACATATTACTGCAGATGTTATTGCCAACGAAGAAAGTTCCAAACGTTCCATTATACAAAAAGCAAAAGCGGTAGGTGCTGACGCTGTTATTATACATGGTATTGAGTATAAAGGTGATAAAGATTCTTCCGGATATAGCAAAGCGGAAACGATTAAATATGTTCAAGAATAGTAAGAAGTTTGTTCGGTCAATTTATATGCTTACCACCAGAACCGTTCTTGTTCTGACGAAATCAATGGAAGAAAGCTTGTGTTATTTTTTTGTTATCTAGAAATTCCTCAACCATGAGTATCCACCAAGAAGACCGCTCTATGATGCTAATATGTGTGGTAGCGGGTAATATGGCCATTCTGGAACTAGATAATTCCTCGAAATCACCTATTTTTGCGCCGCCTTTCATACGCATCAAATCATTCGCGTGTTCATAGCGAACACCATCGGCATCACCTAAAAGCATAAAGGTTGGAATGTTCATTTGCCGAATCTGTGTCGTCCAATCGTATGGCTTTAAGTCAATACGGATTGTCTTTTGCACAAATTCGACAAATTTCTTTGGATGGGGAGAGAGGGTATGGTATTGCTGTGCTATTGGGGTATCTTCAAGCATTTGCGCATTTATTGATGCAAATGATTTTTCTACATCAGGCCACCAGCCATCGTGCTTATATACACCGGAAACGATAACTAATTTTTTCACTTGCTTGGGATGGCGAATACCCATTTGAAAGGCAACACCACCCCCCATACTGTACCCTAGTATATCGGCGCTATCGATTTTTAAAAATTTAAGTAATTCACTTATATCATCGGCCATTGCTTCATAACTTAATTCGCGCTTTGTATCTGCCGTACGACCATGCCCTTGCATTTCGGCTACAATAATTTTTCGATGATTAAAAAGTGGAATAATTCGGTTCCAATTCAGCGGAATGGTTAAAAATGAGCCGTGTATGAGTACTAATGGTTTCCCTTCACCATGTACTTCGTAATATAATTTTAGTCCGTTAACCGGAGCATAGCCGGTTTTTGTAGATGGCCGTTGTCCATATACGTTTATACCGATAAACGACGTGGATAGAATAAATGCGAATAAAATCGATTGTCTTATGATTTTCATAAGGTAGATATGTGGTTAATGTAAAATAATCATTTGTTACTTGGTATCGGTTATCTTCATTTATATCGCTGGTAGGGATTAATTTTTTAATGGTGACGATGCTACGTATAATGGATTATGTGCAATGGATCCAACTGATTCCATTCATGCAAAGTTAATACCGTGACAGGTGTCATGTAGGGATGGTAATCGGCAATATGTAGGGGTGATTACGACTTTCAGAATACAGAACAATGGGAGCTTATTTAATATTTTTTCATTGTTGTCCGGTTAAATTCCCAATGTTCTTACAAAACATGCTTGGTTTCACTTGATCGCTGTTTTTCTGTTTAATGTCGATAGCATGGTCATGTCTGAA
>NZ_BAABIQ010000027.1:0-25891 GCF_039542865.1 Olivibacter ginsenosidimutans
ACTTTTGTTCATACTTTTTTGTGTCGTAACTCAAAAGTATAAATCTCGGAGCAGTTCGATTAATTTCTACTGCTCCTTTTTATTTTTCCCGGACACTAGTGAAAAGTAATACAATAAGCTTTACATTTATAACTGTATTTCCAATTATTAAAATAGCGAACAGATTACCATTGAATGCTAAGATATGAGACTAAATAATACGTTAACGATTGTAAGCCTTCTTTTTTTTATTGTTATCGGTAGTAAAGTAAAAGCGCAGCATGCCGAATTAAGCAATACATCACTTCATCCTAATATTGTGTTAATCATTGTAGATCAATTTCGTGCCGATGCTAGCAAAAGAGAAGGTTTTGAATTGAATACTACTCCTTTTTTGGATAGTTTGGCCGTCAACGGAACCTGGTTTAACCGTGCGTATTGTGCCATGCCCGCATGTGTACCTAGTCGTACCTCCATGCTTACGGGGAGGTTTCCTAGTGCGACAAGGGTGAGTAGCAATATGAACCTAAAGGATGCCTATTTTACGAAGAATCTATTTGAAATCGTCAAAGCAAATGGTTATCAAACAGCTTTAGTGGGTAAAAACCATACTTTTTTAGAACCTAAAGATGTAGACTATTGGAAAGATTTTAATCATTTGGGATCAGCAGAGCCCCAGACACAGGAAGAAAAGGACTTCAATCAATTTCTACATAGCACGCATTTCTATATGAGCGAGAAGCCAACACCCTTTTCTGTTCATTTGCAAATGCCAGCACAGATTGTAAAATCGGCTGAGCATTGGGTAGACCAGGTGGCCGGTAAAGCATCGCCGTTTTTCATGATGGTTTCTATTCCTGAACCCCATAATCCTTATCAGGCTCCAGAACCATACTATTCGCTATTTCCACCCGAATCACTTCCGCCGGTTACTACCGGAAAAGAAGTATTGCCTAAGAAAGGAAACACGTGGATGCTAGAAAAACAATTGCTTGAAATGGGTTATGGCGATTATGAAAAAATGATTCCACGGATTCGCAGTAACTATTATGGCATGATGCGTTTAATTGATGATCAGATTAAAGAACTGGTGCATCATTTTAAAGCTAAGGGACTAGCCGATAATACGATTTTCTTATTTGTTTCTGACCATGGTGACTACGTTGGTGAATATGGTTTGATTAAAAAAGGCGTGGGTGTGCCCGAATGCTTAACACGTATCCCGATGATCTGGTATGGCCCACAAATTTCCAAAAATAAACTACCAAGTGATGCCCATGTGAGTAACATCGACATTATGCCCACGATATGCGACCTACTGGGAGTTGAGCTTCCTGATGGGGTACAGGGACGTAGCTTGTGGCCTTTATTGCAAGGCAAAGACTATCCAAAAGAAGAGTTTGCAAGTATGGTAGCACAGCAAGGATATGGTGGATTGCATTTTGTTGATTTTAAAGAATACGATCCTTATGAAGATGACGGAACGGTAACAAAAGGTGCTATAGAATGTGATGAACTGAATACCTGGACACAAAGTGGCCGGATGCGTATGCTTAGAAAAGGGGATTGGAAATTGGTTTACGATATGCAAGGACATGGCGAACTATACAATTTGGTTAACGATCCGGCGGAGGTTAACGATCTGTATGAAGATAAAAACTATAGCATTATAAAAACCGGATTATTAGAAGATTTACTTGCATGGGAGTTGAGAGCCCAAGACCCACTACCCTTACCACATCCGAATAAAGTCCGCAAATATGGATTCAAAACCGACAAAAGAAACTATTGGGCTCCTCATAAAAATGAAGCAAAAGAACATTTGGAGAAGATTAAAAAATAGTTGTAATGCGTTGATCACAACATTATTCAACTGCCTTCAGACCTATCAAACACAGGTGGAAATTCCACCAAAACCCTTGGAAAGGGCGAGCGTCATTGGTGAATTTGGTGGTATTGGTTATCCTGTAAAGCATCATTTATGGAATCCGGATATGCGTAATTGGGGTTACCAGACATACCATACAGTGGCAGATTTATTGAAGAATTACCGACATAAGTTTGAGCAGATTGTACAGATGAAGCAGAAAAATGGTTTATCTGCTGCCGTCTATACACAGACAACGGATGTAGAAGGCGAAGTAAATGGCTTAATGACCTATGATAGAAAAGTAATCAAGATACCTGTGGAAGAATTAAAACGCATGCATGAGGTGTTATACAAATAAGCGCTTTATTAGCATAGACCATAGGCCTAGGGTATAATGTTGACTCGTACTGGATGTCCATTAGACATGCCGCTCACGTTGCCCGCATTATATTCTATGGTATAGAGACCCGGCTTTGTAATAGCATAACCTTTTAGCAGTGAAAAACGTATGCTATCACTTGCTGAGGGAGCAACAGTACAATAGGTTTCCTCAGGTGGTGGCATTACTCTTTTTGCCATGGCTCCCCGGTAAGGTATTTCTTGTCCTTGTTCATCAGTGACGGTTAGGAAATTATTGAGAAAACCTTCGAAAGGAGTGTGGTATTGTGTGAAACGAAGGGTATCTGGACTTGGATTATATACTTTAAACACCATGAATAAACTATCAGACAGACTGGCGATGCTATCTATACGGAGTACGGCTACTAAACTGGTGTCTGCCGTCGTACTTACAGGCGATTTCTGTACAACTTCACGACTTTCCTGTGATTGATTTTGTTTAGAAGCCGGTTGTTGGCATTGCATAAACAATAGCACTAAACCTAGGGAAGGAAAAAAACATGAAAGGCGACATTTATTCATTGGGTAAACAATTTTATCAAAGATAAGACTTTATTTCATGAAACAGAGGTAATGATCACCTATCCTTTATTTATTGCTTTTGATCAATATAAAGTTTTTGTTTAGCTAGACCAGGATTCCCTGCGTCATCAATGCCTTCCAGCCAAATGGTATACGTACCGGCACGGTCAGAAGTAAAAAAGCTTAAGGTGGCTTTACCTTGCTCATCGGTAATGACCAAGGGTTGCCAGTGAATGGTAGAACGGAGGTCTTGCAAATGGTTTTCTGCCACTTGGTGTGGATATCGTGGTCGATAAAATTCATGGGGCCAGCTGAAAGGCATTGGTCTGAAATGCACAACACCAGGAGTCGTGCGCATAAAAGGGCCTTTTCCTCCTCGAGTGGTGATTTCAATGTATACGGGATCTGAGCCCATAACCGGACTGGCATTCATCAGCTCTTGTGGCGTTAAAAAATGCGAGTTATAGCTACTATTGTACTTGGGACTATACATGATTTCGATCCCTTTTACATCATTACCCGTATACTGCTCCAAGTACGACTTGATAAAAAGCATGTGATCATTATCGGCTACGGCGGTTTCCTTATCGTAGAAAAATTCTAAATCTACACCATCAAAAATCAACCTTGCTTTTTTTTCATTAACCATATATTCTGGCTTCCCTTGCTTTCGTGGATAAAACCCCAAATGGAAACCTTTTATTTTTTGCTCTAAAATGTTCAATAAAGACTTGGAACCATCCGCCAATAGTTCCTCTTCGGTTAACGATTGATCAGCTTCTCCCAAACCATTAAGATTTTTTGAACCTTTGACCACTTTTTTTGCATTGATGGTTACTTCTTCCAACATGATCGTATTCGGATCAGCTTGATGATTACGCACACGAAGGTTTTTTTGATATTCCCGTTGGTCGAGTATGCGACGTTGTAGCGTAGAATCTAGGTTGACAAACCAAGCGTGAGCTACAGCAGTTGGAGCTATTGGCGTTGATGGTGGTTGTGTGTCAGGATCGAGATCAATACCCACATTAAAACTTTTTCCTCGTTTATTTCGCGCTTGAATAACCATTCCCAATGTATCAAAAACCGGGAAACGGTTAAAGTTAAACTTACCTTTTTCATCAGTAAGGGTGTCGGTGAAAAATGTTGTTTTTCCGGTAGCTAATAGCACAACAGGAATTTCTTTTAAGGCTTTTCCGAAAGCATTTTTTACCGTTCCACTGACGCTGAATGCCGGTTCCGGATCATAGCGGAAGGTGGTTCTTTTTTTCAACCAGGACTGATCGTAGCTAACCCAGCCTTGCGTAAGCAATAAATTATCTAAAGCGGTTTCTACTGCGCTATCTGATGAAAAGTAATACTCCGGATCTTCCACCCAACTCGTCAGTTCGCTGTTTAAGTAATAATGATTCAGGATATTAGACGCCCACTTTTCGCGTTGGTACTGACTATCGTCTGTAACGGCTACGGAAAAATTACCGGCAACGCCTTTTCCGAGGCTATCTTTAACCTTAACCGTTAAGGAAACGCTGTCACGTGTGCTATAACGCTCTTTGTTTGGCTGTACAGCAATAGTTAATGCCTGTTTTTGCTTACGGTTATAGAGCATACGTTGCGCCAGTGGCTGACCACCTAACGTATATAAAGAAAAATGAACAATTCCCTCAGGGAAGTAAGCGCTCGGTATTGTTGCATGCGCTTCGGCTTCAGTTAAATTCAAAATGGCACCATAACACATTATGCCCCGACTTTCGCCAATAAGCATAACACTTGGATATTGTTGTTGTAAGGTTTTGGTGGAAATAACCTGTAAATGGATAGCATCTTGTGAAACAGCTGCATCATAATGTAACAACATTCCATTAGCTGATGGGGTAGGTAGTGGATAGGTTTTTTGGGAACCATCAGGGAAACTTACCTGCGCTTGATAACTTCCAGCAGGTAACGGTGGAAGAGTAATCCTTCCCATACCTTTATGGGTCAGTATAAAGGTGGTAATTTTTTTTCCTGACTGATCTAGAATAGCTCCATGAGCATTAACACCCAATCCATTTTGGTCAATTATTTTGATACCCATAGTACAAGGCGCCTCTGTCAGCCAATGACCACTTTCGGGAAGAAATTGTACATCATATGCCGTTTGTGCTAATCCTTCCCGTAACGGGAAATGAGCCATAACTGTGCTATCTTCACGTAATACAACATTCAAGTCGCTGACGTTTTGCTTTTGAGGAAGGTTAAAATTTTGTTCCACCAGTCCAGCGCTATCCACAATTACTTTGTCCTGAAAAACCCGCTTTCCTTTCTCTTCTATTTCCAAGGTAATGGGTTTTATACGGAAGGACTTACCGTCCAATGCATGTACCTTTAAACGGAGGCTTAATTCTTTCTTTCCAGCAGTATCGACAACAGTAATAGGTGCCAGATCAACGGTCCATTCTTGACGATAATCGCCAGAGACCGTTAGCGAACGTTCATAAAAATAGGCTGGTCCAAAATTCTGTAGCCACCGGGTGTAAGCCCTAAGGGTGAATTTTCCGGCTTTTAAGCTTGCTGGATCAAGAAAAAAATCGCCATAAGTAGACCCACCAAAAAGCATTTGCCGGGAACGCTGAATCAAATGTCCTTTATTGTCGGCTAATTCAATGTATACGACGCCACTCAGTGGTGAAGGCATCAAAAAGGTTCCTTCCCTTACATAAACCTTATACCAAACGGTATCACCTAACAGATAGCTATCTTTATCCAAGTGGAGGTAAATCTTCTCTAACGGTGCTATGGACCGAAGGCTATCCAGTTCATGTTGTATTTTTAATAGGTTGCTTTTCTGAGCGTATCCAGAAAACATGAACAATAAGCAGCATATCGTTAGAAAAGCACACTTGTTGGGTTTATTCATGGTTATTGGGTAAATAAGAATAATTTTAGCTCAATATATTTGTTGGGTGAAAATAGCTAAAATTTGCGGCCTTTGTTGTATCTATATGCACTTTTAATAATATGAGGTTAACAGTCTGCTAATATGCTCGCTTTAGTTTTGCGACAAATCAAATGGTTTATTGTATTCGGGATTTCAGCAAAAGACTTTATCTTTGATATAGTCCCCTAACTCGCTGGTTAAGCGTTTGTTTGGTATAGGGAAAAAATTATATGTCGTTTTGTTGCGAAAAGTTTCAAATCATTTCATAATTTTGTTTTTAGAGCCAGTTATTACCATTTGATCTGCATAGATATTCATATGTAAAGGGTTATCCCTAGTTAGTAAAAAGAAATATGGGTTTTATTGAAAGAGCATGATGCCGACCTGCAATTTATATACAGATAGTGAGCTTATGGACCTCTTAAAGGAAGATAATGCTGATGCTTTTACCGAAATTTATCGTCGCTATGCCAAGCTTTTATATCAACATGCCTTTAGTATTTTAAAAGACAGGGATGAAACAAAAGAGATAATACAAGAAGTTTTTACTTCGCTTTGGAATAAGCGCATGAATTGCGATATTGAAGCCAGTTTAAGCGGCTATTTGTACATGGCAGTGCGTTATCAGGTACTAAAGATCTACGCACATAGGCGGGTTAGACGAGACCACCTGGCGGTATGTAAAGATAGCTTGCATGTTTATGATACGGTTCTGCCCGATTATCTAATTCGCGAAAGGCAATTGCAACATATTATAGATCGTGAAATAGACCAACTTCCGAAAAAAATGCGGCAGGTGTTCAACATGAGCCGTAAAGAACATCTAAGCTATAAAGAGATAGCACATCAGTTAGCGCTTTCGGAAGGTACCGTAAAAACGCAGATTAGAAATGCGTTGAAGATTTTACGTTGCAGACTAGACGCCTTTCTTTATACCCTCCTGATTTTTTTCTTCTTGTAATTTTTTAAAATAAATCTACCCCATATCCTTTGTTGAGCGTACTATGGAATTGAAAATAGGCAATTACGATAGGAACAGCTGTAATGGAGCAAAAACGGTTAAGGGAACTTCTTCAAAAATATCGACAGGGCAAATGCACTTCGGCTGAAAAAGCCGAAATTGAGAATTGGTATGACCGCCGACTTCCAGCAGATTTTGCTGGCATTTCCGATGATATAATTGATGCGGACCTTGTTGAAGTTTATCATAAGCTTCCGCACCATCCCTTTAAGCATAGGATCATCAAATCTACAAAAAGATGGTATAGTTTTGCTGCTGCAGCCCTTGTATTGCTCACGGTCTCGTTAGCAATTTCATTTTACATTTTTAATACACCTATTGAACAACAGCAAACAATTACAAAGAACGATGATTTAATGCCCGGTACGGACAGGGCTATACTGAAATTGGCCAATGATTCTACTATTGCATTGGACGATGCAGCAGAAGGTGATCTGGTGCAGAAAAATGGTATAAAAATTACCAAAGATAAAGAAGGTTTAATCAGTTATGCCTATCAGCATCAACAAACTGAAACCAATGAAGTCAACACGATTATTACGCCTAAAGGCGGTCAGTATCAAGTAATATTGGCCGATGGAACGAAGGTTTGGCTTAATGCGGCGTCTTCATTAAAATTTCCAACTTCTTTTACCGAGAACGATCGAACTGTAACACTAGAGGGAGAGGGCTATTTTGAAGTCGCCAGAGATCAATCGCGGCCTTTTAAAGTGATAACCTCCACCCAAACGATCACGGTATTAGGAACCCACTTTAATGTAAATAGCTATAAAGAGGAAAAAATCTCCAGTACGACCTTACTAGAAGGCAGCGTGCGGATTTTATACCGGAATACACAAGAATCGATTCGGCTAAAGCAGGGTGAACAAGCCACATTTACTGGAAATAAGGCTATTGAGGTAACCAAAATCGATCCTAAAAATGCAATCGCTTGGAAAGAAGGACTGTTTCGGTTTGAAGGTGCAAATATAAAGGAAGCCATGCGTGAGTACGCTCGATGGTATGACGTAGAGGTAAATTATGAAGGGTCTATACCCGATGTTGAACTATGGGGTGAGGTATATCGTAATAATAATGCGAGCTTAACCTTAGAAATCTTGGGCTATTTTGATATTAAATATCAGATTATAAATCGTGATGGAGTAAAGAAAATCATCATTTCAAAATAAGTTAAAATAAACAAATACAATATGGAAAAAAGGAAAACCTGATAGACCAAAATAGAAATGGCACTCAAAAAAACGCTTCCTAATGGGCTTAGGAAGCGAAAAATAATCTTGAGTCAACTACAATAACGTATAGGGAAAGTTCTAATTAACCCATTATTAACTCAAAATCATACAAAAGTAATGAAATTGAATTCATTTGCAATTTCTTGGAGATTGCCCTTGTTAAAATTTGTCAGATGCAAGCCTGCATTTGCACAATCCATGATTTATCGATACAAAAGTAAACTTATCATGCGCTTAAATTTAATCGCGGTATTTTTACTGCTTACCATCATGCAGCTGAGTGCTGAAACGTATGGGCAGCAGATTACCTTGAACACCAAAAGTAGTACGCTAGAAAAGGTACTGGAATCAATTAAAAAGCAAACTGATTATGTGTTTATTTATAATAACAAAACCTTAAGGAAGTTATTGGTCAGTGTACAGGCCGAAAATGCTAGTATCGAAGAGGTTATGCAACAATGTTTGCAAAATAAACCCTTTTCATTTAAGATTCTGGGAAAGAGTGTACTCATTAAAGAACTTACCGCTGCGCCGGTGGCGGCGAATGATCAGAAACAGATTAAAACAGTAAAGGGAACGGTGCTCGGCGCCGGATCATTGCCCTTGCCGGGTGTGAGCGTTAAAATTCAGGGTGCGCAAACGGGGACTACCACGAATAATGATGGTATGTTTACCATTAATGTGCCTAATGATCACACGATACTGGTTTTTAGTATGGTAGGTTATGGTACAAAAGAGATACAGCTCGGTACCGAGTCTACACTTTCCGTAACCCTGCAAGAGGTGGCTTCCGATTTGGATGAGGTAGTTGTAGTGGGCTATGGGGAGCAGAAGAAAGTGAATTTAACAGGAGCTGTAACCCAAATATCGGCCGAGAATTTTCAAGATAGACCGGTTACCGAACTCACACAGGCACTACAGGGCCAGATTCCAAATCTGAACGTTACGTTTGGCTCTGGTAAACCTGGAACAAGCGGGGGAGTCAATATTCGGGGTAATACTTCTATTAATGGTGGTGGTCCTTTAATTTTAATAGACGGTGTCTTGGGTACACTGGATCGGGTTAATGTGAATGATGTTGAGTCGGTTACCGTCCTTAAAGATGCATCTGCGGCAGCGGTATATGGTGCCAGGGGCGCTTTCGGCGTTATTCTCGTAACCACTAAACACGCGAAGGGAAATAAATCCAGCGTAACCTATACCACCAATATTGGCTTTGTAGGACGGAACACGAATACCGATTTTATCACCTCCGGTTACTGGAATGCGAAGATCAACGATGAGGCCATGTACAATGCATTAGGTTATGGTACAACCAGGTATACTGATGAAGATTATGAAGAGCTATGGGCACGGGTTGATGATAAGGTGGAAGACCCCTCCAGACCCTGGGTGGTTGTTAAGCAGAACGCGAGTGGACAGGATATGTACCGCTATTATGGCAACTTTGATTGGTATAATTATTTTTACGCTAATACCCGTCCGAAACAAGATCATAACCTTACCCTCTCGGGAGCCAGCGGCAAAACAAGTTATCTGGTATCGGGTGCCTATTCAAACGAACGGGGTGTCTTTAATGTTAATCCCGATCGCTACAAACGTTATAACATGCGGGCTAAGATCAATACCGAAATTAACAAATGGTTGAGTTTTAGCAATAATACTTCTTTGTTTAAATCATCTTATGATTGGCATGGTTTCGCCACCAATCTAAACGACGTGGAAAATGATGTGAGTAATGATCCCATTTATCATTATCATGCAGCCTATGTACCCCGAAATCCAGATGGAACGCTAACGGGATATAGTGGTATCAATAGTTATCCTATTGGTTATGGTCTTCATAATGCCCTGGAAGATGGCACGATGAAGGGCTATGATAATGGAACGGAACTGAATTCTACCTCAGAAGTGGTGCTGAAGCTGGCAGAGGGATTGACGCTGACCGGAAATTATACCTATAGGGAATACCGATCAGAATACTCCTACCGGCAAACAAAGGCATACTATTCTAAGTATCCAGGTATCATGGAGCTTTCTTCTCTTGGCGCTTTGAAAACAGATAAGCTGAACGAATATATGACGAAATACTATTGGAATTTTGTAAATGTTTTTGCCAATTACGATAAAAGCTTTGGTGAACACAATATAAAATTGATGGCTGGCTTTAATCAAGAGGATCGGACGTATAAACGAGTTGGAGGCAACGGACAGGAATTGCTATCTACGAGCTTAAATGACCTGTCTTTGGTAACCGGAGAAAAGCTCTTAACGGGAGGTGCAGATGAATGGGCGGTTCGCGGCGGCTTTTACCGGTTTAATTATGATTATAAAGGGAAATACCTTTTTGAGACCAGCGGACGTTATGATGGGACTTCCCGTTTTCCTAAAAGCAGTCGATTTGGATTTTTTCCTTCGTTCTCCGCGGGATGGCGTTTAAGTGAAGAAGACTTTTTCCGCCCGGCTAAAGCGTTGGTGGATAATCTGAAGATCAGGTATTCGTACGGAAGCCTGGGTAATCAGGAAGTAGATACCTATGCCTATATTTCGGCCATGGGAACAGGACAGATTTCCTATTTGGTAGACAATCAGCGCTTAACAGTGGTTAATAACCCGGCTCCTGTAGCCAATTCTTTAACCTGGGAAAAGGTAACAACCAATAACATTGGTTTAGATGTTGATCTATTAAAAAGTAGGTTTTCATTTACAGCCGACTATTATATCCGCGATACACGGAATATGTTAAGCGTAGGTAAAAAATTGCCAAGTGTTTTTGGAGCGAGCGAACCTAAGGAAAATGCTGCCGATCTGCGTACTAAAGGTTTCGAAATTTCTTTGGGCTGGCGTGATCAATTCGAAGTGAAAGGGAAGCCCTTTAGCTATGGCATTACGGGCATGTTGGCTGATTATACCGCCAAGATTACCAAGTTCGATAATCCGGAGGGTCTGATCTCAACCCATTATGTGGGCGAACAGTTAGGAGATATTTGGGGCTATTCCTATGATGGTTTTTTTAAAACAACGGCAGAAGCACAGGAATGGGCAGCAAGAGTGAACCAAGACCAGATCAATAAACGTCGTGTACAGGCACCTACAGCAGATTTAAGGATGCTGCAAGCTGGTGATATTAAGATATTGGACTTAAATGGAGATGGTATTATTAATACCGGAAAAAATACATTGGATGATCCCGGAGATCGTCGGATTATCGGCAATTCGCAACCTCGGTACACCTTTGGTTTAACACTCAATGCGCAATGGAGCGGATTTGATTTCTCCGTGTTCTTTCAAGGAGTAGGTAAACAAAACTGGTATCCCAATAGGGAAAGCCAGATGTTTTGGCATGTGTATGCACGACCATACGATTCATTTATCCCAAGCAATTTTCAAGACCTGATCTGGTCGCCCGAGAATCCAAATGCCTATTTTCCATTTTTGAGAGGCTATACGGCGCAGAATAGTGAGCTGCAAGTAGAAAATGATATGTATTTACAGGATTTGGCCTATTGTAAACTTCGAAATTTGACCGTTGGTTATTCGCTGCCCAATAGCTTGCTGAGCAAAGTGGGACTTAGCCAGGTCAGGATCTATTTCAGTGGAGAAAACCTGCATACATGGACCAAATTGAAAACCGATTACCTGGATCCGGAAGAGGTGATGAGTGACCCCAGTGGTCGAACTTATCCCATCGGGAGAACCTTCTCTTTTGGTGCACAGGTATCTTTTTAATAGGAGCTAATTATTAAAGAATGATTTATGAGATTGATTAATAGATATGTATTAGGATTTTTAGTTATGGGTTTAGTGGCCTGTAACGACGACTATCTGGAACGCTATCCGCTAGCGGAGCTGGCACCAGAAAACTATTTCAATAATGCAACGGAATTAGAAAATTATACCAACGCTTTTTATAATGAGCTTCCAGATGCGTTAGCGATACATTATAATGCGCCCAATCAAGCGGATGACGAAGCACGTTCAACCGTTGCAGATGAGATACAAGGTACCCGAATTACACCTGCAAGCGGCGGCGGCTGGGATTGGAGTGAACTCCGCCGAATAAATTTTTATTTGGAAAACTCGCATAAATGTACCGATGAGGCTGCACGGCTAAGGTATGATGGTGTAGCCCGTTTTTTCCGAGCCTATTTCTATTTCGATAAAATTGTACGTTTCGGCGATGTCCCTTGGTACGATTCCGTATTGGAAATTGATGATGAAGGTTTGGCGAAAGCAAGGGATAGCAGGAACTTTGTTTTCGATAAAATGTTGGAAGATATTGATTTTGCCATTGCCAACTGTCCAATAGAAAAAAGCGGTCAATTAATTACCAAATGGACGGCCCTCGCCTTAAAATCTAGAATGTGCCTGTTTGAAGGGACTTACCGTAAATATCATGAGCTGGGCAATTGGGAATCGGTATTGGATAATTGTATAACCGCTTCAGAAGAACTGATGGATGCTGGTGTTTATTCCATTTATAAATCAGACCCCAATACAGCCTATCAAGAGTTGTTCATCGCGGAAGATGCCATCACGAGTGAAATGATTTTGGCTCGTCAATATAGTATCGCCATCCCTTTGGTGCATTCTGCCAACTTTTATATTCTGTCGGCATCCTATGGTCGCCCTGGCGTCGAAAAATCATTAATAGATAGTTATTTAATGGCAGATGGGAGTCGATTTACAGATAATCCAAGCTATAAAACAATGCAGTTTTACGAGGAAACCCAAAACCGCGACCCGCGTTTGGCGCAAACCGTTCGTACGCCGGGCTATAAGCGCATTGGTGAAAACAAAACCAGTGTTCCCGATTTCGCTACCTGTGTAACTGGTTATCAGTATGTTAAATATGTTTTGGCGCCTAACTTCGATACGGGGAACTCCACAAATGATATGCCCATCTTTCGGTATGCGGAAGTGCTGTTGAACTTTGCAGAGGCGAAGGCAGAGCGGGAGACGTTGACGCAAGCTGATATCGATAAAAGTATCAAGTTGATAAGAGATCGCGTAGCCATGCCTAATCTGGATATGGCGGCAGCTAATGGAATGCCCGACACTTATTTGGCTGCGCAATACCCAAATGTCAGCACCGGTGCAAATAAAGGGGTAATATTGGAAATACGCCGTGAACGCCGGATTGAAATGATTAAAGAAGGCCTTCGTTATCGGGATTTGTTGCGCTGGAAAGAGGGTGAACGTTTGGAAAAGCCATTCTACGGTATGTATTTTCCGGGTACCGGCGAATATGATCTGGATCATGACGGTGTTATCGATCTGGTGATTTATGAAGGAACAAAGCCCACAACGGTGCCGGGACGACAATATCAAAAATTAGGCGAGTTGGTGTTAGAAAACGGCGCGAGCGGAGGCAGGATCATTAATAATCCAAGTATTTTAAAGTCATGGAATGAGGCTAAAGACTACCTATACCCAATCCCAACACAAGATTTGCTCTTGAATCCAAATTTAGTGCAAAACCCGGGATGGGATAATTCAGGTATTTAAAAGGCTATCATTGACAGGGTGTAAATTTATTAAACAGACAAATGATGATACTTAAGCATTATCACTATATAATTGTTTTACTGCTGTTTTTTACTGCTTGTAAAAAAGTGGCGTTAAACTCTTCTTTCGAAGGAAAGGACTCCTACTGTGATACCAATAATACGGTAAAGCCATTGCGTATCGCAACCTATAATATTGAATATGACAACCGGAACAATACCAATAATCTGTGGGAAAATCGGAAGACTCTGGTAAGTAACATGTTTACCATATATGACTTTGATGTTTTGGCTATACAAGAACCCTATATTAGTCAGTTAAACGATCTGAAACAATTGCTGCCAGCTTACCGCTATGTCGGTACAACGGTTATGGGTAGCACTACTGCGGATAAGCAGTTAACCGTTGGTTTAATGTATAAGGATGAGCGACTTGCTTTGCAAGACTCGGGAATGTTCTGGTTATCGGAAACACCTGATGTATTAAGTAAGGGTTGGGATAATCAACAGTATAGAGTTTGCAACTGGGGCTTCTTTAAGGAAAAGGGCACGAATAGGCAATTTTATTATTTCAGTGTGCATCTTGATTTTGGAGACTTAGGACAAACGAACTCCGTAGCATTACTGATGAATAAGGTGCAAGAGATTGCTGCCGGATACCCCGCCTTATTGGCTGGTGATTTTAATTTTTCGCAGTATGATAGCCATTATAAGGACCTGTTTCTGACGGGATTCTTTCAAGATACCTACCTGCAAGCGAAGCAACAGTTAAACCCTTATGAAGGTACTTATAATGATTATGGAAATCAGTTGAACTCCTCCTCGAGGATAGACCATATATTCTTGGCCAATTGTTCCAATGTTAATGTCCTTTCGAGAAAAGTATTGAATGATAATTTCAATGGAAAATATCCCTCAGACCATTCTGCGGTAGCGCTTGAAGTGCTGATTCCTGAAAGTTGTGAATCTGGTGCACCATTAACAGATACTCTTGTAGAGACATTTGAATACGCCACAATAAAGGGAACGTATCCTGTGGGCGAAATTATAGCGCCTACTGGAATATGGGTTTTTGATGGTGCTTTGGTGTATAATAAGGAGCCTACAGATTATAGGCCTATGGCTCCCAGATTAGTTGGGGTGAACGAAAGGGGAGAGCCTGGTTTAAACGGACCTGGTTTTATTGAAACAGCGTTTGCATTAAAAGGGCTTCAAGAAATAGCTGTCGAATTTGTGCCAATGCCAGATGTTTATGATGTGGGGCCGGATTTTAAGTTGGAAATCCAGGCTTCTACTGACGATGGTGTTACCTGGAATAGCTTGGGAACGAAACAGACAACTAAAAATCAGGTGGCAACAGCGCAGTTTACACCGCATATAGCGAGCTCCGAAAATGTCAAATTACGGATGATTAACCAATCACCACAGCTAAATACAGATCTGCTTAGAGGCAATCGGCTTAATATATTAAAAGTAACCATCATATTACCCTAAAATAAATGAACTGATAATTTATAAATACGCCAAAAAATGAAACGTAAAATTTGTTTGTTAATAGGCTTGTGTATAGCACTTTTCTCGAGTGATTTATTTGCACGGCAAGAAATGAAGGTCTTATCATACAATGTATTGAAGGGCTTACAACAGGATAGTTTGATTCAGGAAGAATATATTCATTGGGTTGATAGTTTATCTCCTGATATTATCGCTTATGAAGAAATGAATGGCTTTACACAAAAAAGCTTGGAAGAGTTTGCCGCCAAATATGGCCATCCCTATGCGGTACAATCAAAAATAGAGGGCTTTCCAGTGGCGCTATCTTCGAAGTATCCTATTGTAAATGTGCAGAAGGTGGTAGACAATATGTGGCATGCCTACTTGTATGCCAATATTAATCATGTGCATGTTTTTGTTATTCACTTTTCGCCATTTAGTTATAAAAAACGGCAACAGGAAGTACGACAAGTTTTAGCGCATGCGGCGACCTTACCTCAAGATGAAAAAATTATGATTATGGGCGATTTTAATTCAATGGCGTCATCGGATGCTGCACAGCTGACAGATGCTATGGTAGCAGGAATGCGGGAAAATGAGCGTAAACATGATCATATACGAAATTTGAATAATGGCCAGGTAGATTATTCGGTTACAGATGCGATGAAAGAAGCTGGATTTTTGGATAGCTATTGGTTAAAGAATAAAACCTTTATGCCGAGTGTTACCACTAAAAAATATGGAAAACCTGCCAGGAGGATCGATTTTTTATGGGTCAACAAAAGCCTTGCTAAGCAGGTGAAATCATCAACTATTATTCATGATAAAGCTACCGATCATCTTTCTGATCATTATCCGGTTTTTGTTGTTTTAGATTTATAGTAGAGGTTGTACTAAAAAGGCGCTTTTAATGAAAAATCTATTTATTAAAAGCGCCTTTTTGCACTTGAAAAATTTTTGCCGACAGGATTGCAAATTTTAATTAATACTCCTCCCAAAGTTCCATAAAAACCACAATATTTAGTAATATTACCAAATCTTTGCTAAGTGTAATTGTACATGGAACCTTCAGATCTTCTGCAACACCTAAAAAAACTATCCGTTGGTTTGAACGGAGAATTTTATTATGATGACAGTCCGGAACACCATACCATCCGTTTGGCTTACTCCACCGATGCTTCGGTATATCAGGAGCTACCTTTAGCGGTAGCAATTCCAAAGAATAATGATGATCTGAAATTATTAATTCAATTCGCCAATACGTATCAGGTTACCTTGATACCGCGTACCGCAGGAACGTCTTTGGCCGGACAGGTAGTAGGTAATGGGATAGTAGTTGATGTCTCGAAATATTTTAACGGGATATTGGAGGTGAATAAGGAAGAACGTTGGGTACGTGTGCAGCCGGGAGTCATCCGTGATGATCTGAATGTTTACCTGAAACCTTTTGGTCTCATGTTCGGCCCTGAAACTTCAACCGCCAGTAGGGCCATGATAGGAGGGATGATCGGCAATAATTCAAGTGGCCTACATTCCATTGTATGGGGCGATACCAGAAAACATTTGCTTGCAGCAGAGGTGTTACTTGACGATGGCTCTGAAATCCGTTTCGAAATGGTAAATGAAGAGCAATTGTTCACTAAATTGAAGCAAAATGATCGGGAGGGGGCTATCTATCGCGGACTAACGACCTTGTTAGCAGCGCCAAAAAACAGAGCAGCCATCGAAAAAGGATATCCTAAAAGATCACTTACCCGTCGGAATACAGGTTATGCACTCGATCTATTGGCAAACACGAACGAGCCTTTTAATTTATGCAGGTTATTGGCCGGCTCTGAAGGTACCTTGGCAATTGTTACCGAGGCAAAGCTGAATTTGTTACCCCTACCACCAAAGGAAATCGGTTTACTGTGTGTTCATTTTCATTCCTTAATGGAATTGCTACACGCTAATGTGGTGGTATTGGAGCATCAACCAGCAGCCTCTGAATTAGTGGATAAATACATTATGGATTTTACTAAGGGGCATCCTACTTATCAATATAACCGCTTTTTCATTGAAGGCGATCCGGAAGCTTTGCTGATGGTTGAGTTTCGTGCAGATACGCTGGAAGAAGTAGAGGCCAGCGCACAGGCTTTGAAGGAAGATTTAATCCGTAAAGGTTTAGGTTATGCTTACCCTTTAATTACTGGTAGTGAACAAACCAACTTGGTATGGGACGTACGCAAAGCAGGATTAGGGCTGATCCGGAATTTGCCCGGCGATACGCAACCAGTTAACTTGATAGAAGATTGTGCCGTTTCGCCTGAAGACCTTCCCGCCTATATCGAAGATTTGCAAAAGATTTTAAAAAAGCATGAAACAAGTGCCTCATATTATGCGCATGCTGGAGCGGGTGAATTACATGTGGAGCCATTGATTAACCTAAAAACTGCCGTGGGGAAAGCTAAATTCCGAGCCATTTTAGCCGAAACTGCGCTATTAGTCAAACAATATAACGGCTCCTTAAGTGGTGAACATGGGGATGGGCGCCTACGGGGAGAATTTATTGGAACAGTTTTAGGCGATGAGGTATATGCGCTATTAGAAGAAGTGAAAAATCTTTTCGATCCGCACCATATTTTCAACGCAAATAAGATTGTTCATACGCCACCAATGGATAAGTTCTTGCGTTATGAAAAAGATACGTCAACCCTAGATATTGCTACCATATTTGACTTTAAAAAGCAGGAGAGCATCCTGCGCCTAGCGGAGAAGTGTTCGGGTTCGGGCGACTGCCGTAAATCGCACCTAACGGGAGGAACCATGTGCCCATCGTATATGGCTACTCGAGAAGAAAAAGATACGACCAGAGCACGGGCAAATATGTTGCGCCAATTCCTGACAAATTCTACCAAGGCTAATCGCTTTGATCATCAGGAAATTAAAGAAGCGATGGATTTATGCCTAAGCTGCAAGGGCTGTAAAAGCGAATGCCCTTCAGGTGTCGATATCGCCAAAATGAAAGCGGAGTTTTTACAACATTATTATGATGCAAATGGTACACCTTTTCGTGCTTGGATAATTGCTAACTTTACCAAATCGCAACAATTGGCTAGTTATATGCCAAGGCTATATAATGTGATTATAAAAAATAAGTTTTTATCCTCGATAGTAAAACGGGTTATCGGCTTTGCGCCTGATCGTTCTTTACCTGAAGTTGGAGGCACTACGTTAAAGAAATGGATTGAACGTCAGCAGAAATCATCTGTCGTGCCAGCAAAAAGAACAGTGTATCTCTTTTGTGATGAATTTACAAATTATAATGATGTAGGCATTGGGCAAACGGCTTATCAGTTGCTTACGGCGCTAGGCTATGAAGTGAAATTGGCTAAACACATTGAAAGTGGCCGCACGTATTTATCTAAAGGCCTACTTCGCAAAGCGAAACAGATTGCCAATAAGAATGTACATGATTTAAAAGATTTAATCTCGGCCGATACACCGCTCATTGGTATCGAGCCATCTGCCATTATGACTTTTCGTGATGAATATTTGGACTTGGTAGATGAAACCCTATTGCTCTCCGCGCAGCATATTGCAAAACATGCGCTGTTGATTGACGAGTTTTTAGCACAGGAAATGGATGATGGAAATATTACAAAAGACCACTTTCACAGTGTGGATAAACAGATAAAACTACACGGCCATTGCTATCAGAAAGCTTTTCATTTAGTAGGTTTTACCGAGAAAATTCTGTCTTTTCCCCAAGGTTATGCGGTAGAAGTGATCCCTTCGGGCTGCTGTGGCATGGCTGGCTCCTTTGGCTATGAAAAAGAACACTATGCTGTATCGAAAAAGGTTGGTGAGTTGGTTTTATTACCGGCGGTACGTAGTGCTCCTACTGATGTGCTCATTGCCGCACCTGGAACGAGCTGTAGGCATCAAATAAAAGATGAAGCGCAAAAAAGAGCTTTCCATCCGGTAGAAATTTTGTGGGATGCCTTGATCAAATAGTATTTGTCCATACAGTCAGCGTTTTGGCTATTCTATTCATTTTGTAATTTAACATTCATCCTTAAAAGTGATGGCTTTTTTTATTTACCTTTGCACCAAAATAAAGAGTCTATAAATTTAAAACGATGCGTTTTTTAAAGACGACCAACGCATCATCTAAGAAAAAATGAGTTATAACGCAATTAAGAAGACATTCGATCTTGGCAATGGACGCCAAGTCGAAATTGAAACCGGCAAGTTGGCAAAACAGGCTGACGGTGCTGTTGTTGTCAAAATGGGAAATACGATGCTGCTAGCAACGGTAGTATCCGCTCAGGAAGCAAAACCAGGAACCGATTTTTTACCGCTGTCGGTTGATTATCAAGAGAAATATGCAGCTACAGGACGCATTCCTGGAGGTTTTTTACGTCGCGAAGCGCGTTTATCGGATTATGAAATTTTAATTTCACGTTTAGTCGATCGGGCACTTCGTCCTTTATTTCCCGAAGATTATCATGCCGATACACAGGTGATGATTAGCTTGATTTCCGCTGATAAGGATATTATGCCTGATGCATTGGCCGGGTTGGCGGCATCTGCCGCATTAGCGGTTTCGGATATTCCATTTAATGGCCCTATATCGGAAGTTAGGGTAGCTAAAATTGATGGTAATCTCGTAATTAATCCTTTATTAAGCGAGTTAGAACGCGCTACCTTAGAGTTTATCGTTGCCGGTTCGGCAAGTGATATTGTCATGGTAGAGGGAGAAAGTAAAGAAATTTCCGAAGAGGAAATGGTCGAAGCCATTGCTTTTGCACATGAAGCAATTAAAGTACAGGTTCAGGCACAGTTGGAACTGGCGCAATTGGTTGGAAATACGGAAAAACGAGTATACAATCACGAACCTAGTAATCCTGAACTGAGGGAACGTGTTTATGCGGCTACTTATGATAGTGTATATGAAGTGGCAAAATCTGGTTCTTCCAAAAAGGAACGTACGGTAAAATTTGCCGATATTGCAGAAGCCTTTGCACTTACATTGGGCGAAGAAGTGGATGAAGAAACGGTTTTTTTGGCTAAAAAATATTTCCACGATGTACAATATGATGCCGTTAGAAACCTGATCTTAAATGAAGGTATCCGCTTAGATGGCCGTGACGTACGTACAGTTCGACCGATATGGAGTGAGATCGATTATTTACCTGCCGCACATGGTTCTGCTATTTTCACGAGAGGTGAAACCCAATCGTTAACCTCCGTTACCTTAGGTGCTAAAGACGATGAACAGATGATTGATGGGGCCTTTATCAATGGATATAGCCGTTTCATCTTACATTATAACTTTCCTGGTTTTTCTACAGGTGAAGTAAGACCTAACCGTGGCCCTGGCCGTAGGGAGGTTGGTCATGGAAACTTAGCGATGCGTTCATTAAAGCAAGTGTTGCCTAGTCAAGAAGAAAATCCATATACCATTCGGATAGTGTCTGATATTTTGGAGTCGAATGGATCTTCCTCTATGGCTACCGTGTGTGCTGGAACCCTGGCCCTAATGGATGCCGGTGTGAAAATTACTGCCCCTGTGTCCGGAATCGCTATGGGCTTGATTACAGATGAGAAAACCGGTAAATATGCCGTGTTAAGCGATATCTTAGGTGATGAAGATCACTTGGGCGATATGGATTTTAAAGTAACAGGAACAAGTAAAGGAATTGTTGCTTGCCAGATGGATCTAAAAATAAATGGTCTGAAATGGGAAGTGTTGAAAGAAGCGCTTTATCAAGCTAAAGAGGCTCGCTTACACATCCTGAACGAAATGCTCAAAACCATTCAGGCACCAAGAGCGGATTATAAACCACATGCGCCTCGAATTGTGAGTTTGACGATTGATAAAGAGTTTATTGGTGCGATCATCGGCCCTGGAGGGAAAATCATTCAGGAAATGCAACGCGAAACAGGAACTACTATTTCCATTGAGGAAGTTGAGGGTAAAGGTATTGTGCAGGTGTTTGCCGATAATAAAGCATCAATCGATGCTGCAGTGAGCCGTATTAAAGGTATTGCTGCTAAGCCAGAAGTTGGAGAGGTTTACGAAGGCAAGGTGAAATCTATTATGCCTTTTGGTGCTTTTGTTGAGATCTTGCCTGGAAAAGATGGTTTACTTCATATTTCTGAAATTGACTGGAAACGTTATGAAACCATGGAAGGTATCTTTCAGGTAGGAGAAATGGTGAAAGTAAAATTGTTGGATATCGATAAACAAGGTAAGTTAAAACTCTCTCGGAAAGCGTTGATTCCACGCCCTGAAAAACAAGAACAAAATAAGGAAACAGAAAATAAATAGTCAATTGAAACATTTAATCGCTCCCTCCATTTTAGCAGCAGATTTTGGAAATCTCCAACGAGATTTGGAAATGGTGAATCACAGTGTGGCTGACTGGTTTCATGTGGACATCATGGATGGGGTATTTGTGCCAAATATTTCTTTCGGTTTCCCTGTATTAGCGGCAGTGAACCGTTACGCAAAGAAACCCTTGGATATTCATTTGATGATCGTAGATCCCGATAGGTATATCAAACAGTTTACAGATGCAGGAGCAGCCAACATAAGTGTTCATTATGAAGCGTGTACGCATTTGCACCGAACTGTTCAACACATTAAGGAGCTGGGCTGTAAGGCTGGTGTTGCTGTTAATCCGCATACACCTATAGCGCATTTAAGTGATATCATCGAAGATGTAGATTTGGTTTGTCTGATGTCTGTTAATCCAGGCTTTGGCGGCCAAAAGTTTATTGAAAGTACTTATCGCCGTATTAAGGAATTACGTTTCTTAGCTCAGGAACGTAATCCTTCCTTACTTATTGAAATAGACGGCGGTGTTAATCACCACAATGCATTGTCGCTGGTTGAAGCTGGTGCTGATGTGCTTGTTGCAGGTAACACCGTGTTTTCTGCTAAAGATCAGGAAGAAGCTATCCGTTTGTTGAAAAACCTTTCACCTTTTACTAAATTGGTATAACGCGAATAACCAATACGGGAAAGATAAAAAGGGAACCTAGGTTCCCTTATTTTTTACCTTTTAACTAGTACCGTTTAAACCAAGGTTGTTCTTTCTAAGTATTATAATTACTATCCGTTTAAGTTATGGAAAACATTGTCATTATTTTGACAATAAAACCTATAAAACTTTGAGTTTTTTTTATAAAATCTGTACATTTGTCAAACAAAAATAATTTTGTGACTTATAAATGCTCATAATATTATTTTAGTGAATTTCATAAATGCTCATATTTTAAATCTATAAAAAATAATGAAACACAATTTTGGTGCAGGGCCATGTATTCTTCCCCAAGAAGTTTTTAAAGAAGCGTCACAAGCAATAATTGAATTTAATGACACCGGTTTGTCCATTCTGGAAATTTCACATCGCTCCAAAGCTTTTGAAGCGGTTATTGAAGAAACAGAGGCATTGGTTAGGGAGTTATTATCAGTTCCAGCTGGATATTCGATTTTGTTTTTACAGGGAGGTGCTAGCCAACAGTTTGCTGTAGTACCAATGAATTTGCTGCCACAAACGGGGAAAGCGGCTTATCTGGATTCAGGAACCTGGGCATCAAAAGCGTATAAAGAAGCGCAGAAATTTGGAATAGTGCAAGTAGTTGCCTCATCAAAAGAAGCTAACTATACCTATGTACCTAAAAATTTTGAAATACCAGCTGATGCGGCCTATTTCCATTATACTTCAAATAATACGATCTATGGGACGGAATTATTTGAAACACCGAAATCACCTATTCCGATAGTATGTGATATGTCATCTGACATTTTAAGTCGGGAAATTACGGTTTCCGACTACGGATTGATTTATGCTGGTGCACAAAAGAATATGGGGCCTGCGGGCGTTACATTGGTTATTGTAAAAGACGATTTATTAGGTAAAACGGGCAGGGATATTCCTGCGATATTTGATTATCGTAAGCATATTGAGGCAAAGTCGCTCTATAATACCCCTCCGGTATATGCTATTTATGTGTCCTTATTAAACCTTCGTTGGTTAAAAGCTAAAGGTGGTATAGTAGAAATTGAACGGGAAAACATCATCAAAGCACGTACACTTTATGACGAGATTGAGCGTAATCCGCTATTCAAGGGTACAGCAGCAGTTGAAGATCGTTCTCGTATGAATGTAACTTTTGTTATGGAAAATCCAGAGTTGGAGAAGGCTTTTTTAACCTTAGCTGAAGAGCGTGGATTTGTTGGCTTAAAGGGACACAGAAGTGTTGGTGGTTTCAGGGCTTCCATTTACAATGCGTTAACCATCACAAGCATCAATGCATTAGTTGATGCCATGCAGGAATTTGCCGAAAAGAACGCATAGTTTTGCGTTGTGAGTTGCCCGTTGCGAGTTGCCCGTTCAAGACTTTAGTAGCAGTAGCAAATAGGCATATCTTTCGGCTTTGCGCTTTAAGCTTTTCGCTTTTTACTTTTGAATTATTGATATATTATTTGTTTTTTTAATGAATCAATGAGCCCGCCGGCTGGCGGGGTTTTTACTTTTTACTTTTGAATAAACATCATGAAATTATTAGCAAACGATGGTATAGATCCGCTTGGTAAAGCATTATTGGAAAAAGCGGGATTTACTGTTGATACCAATCATATTCCGCAAGAAGAATTAAAAGAAAAATTACAAGCCTACGATGCCGTTACGGTACGAAGCGCAACGAAAATAAGAAAAGATCTAATAGATGCTTGTCCGAATCTAAAATTGATTGGTAGAGGGGGTGTAGGGATGGATAATATCGATGTGGATTATGCACGTTCCAAGGGCCTAGCTGTAGTGAATACACCGGCAGCATCTTCACAATCAGTAGCGGAATTGGTTTTTGCTCATCTTTATACGGGTGTTCGGTTTTTGTATGATGCTAACCGGAAAATGCCTGTTGAAGGAGATACCAATTTTGCTGGACTAAAAAAAGCATATGCGAAAGGGGTAGAGCTAAAAGGGAAGACACTAGGGGTCATTGGTTTTGGTCGGATAGGTCAAGAAACGGCAAAAGTGGCACTTGGTGTGGGAATGGACGTTATTGCAAGTGATTTTGTGGAGATACCTAAAACCTTGCCTTTGAAACTTTCTGGTGATATAACCGTGGAAGTTCCGGTAAAGCAAGTGTCTACAGAAGAATTGCTTAAACAAGCTGATTTTATTAGCTTACATGTGCCGTTTCTGGATAAACCCGTTTTAGGGAAAGCAGAATTCCATCAGGTAAAAAAAGGAGTTGGTATTGTTAATGCTTCCCGAGGAGGAACGATTGATGAATTGGCGCTTATTGACGCTTTAAATGACGGCACCGTTGCCTTTGCTGGATTAGATGTGTTTGACAACGAGCCAGCACCTCGAAAAGAACTATTAACACATCCAAAAGTATCTTTAACACCACATATTGGCGCTGCAACGAATGAAGCACAAGAAAGAATTGGAGAAGAGTTAGCCCATCTTATTATTGCATATTTTAAGAAATAATTAAACAACCATTCATTCTTAATTTATGAAAAGGGGAAATATTATTTCCCCTTTTTTATTTTTATCCGCACGATTAGCTTCGTAACAATACTATAAAAATTGTATTGCATTTCATTCCATTTTCATACATTAGTATGACACTAACTAAACGAACTATGCATTACAAAAAATTGATAACGTTATCAACGGCATTATCTTTTATTGCATTATTGAGTGCATTTATGCCACAGCAGGAACATAAAGCAAAGAATCTTAAGGTATTACCTAAAGATATCAGCCATGAAGAGCTAGATAAGGTAATGGACGGATTTAAAGTAGCTTTGGGCGTGAAATGTAATTTTTGCCATGCGGCAAAAAAGGACGATCCGACGAAATTAGACTTTGCCAGTGATGAAAATCATCACAAAGAAGTGGCGCGTAATATGATGCGTATGACGGCTAAAATCAATAAGAAATACTTTAATAGGGCAGGAAAGGATGGTGCAGTAAAGGCTATTTCCTGTGTTACGTGCCACAACGGTGAAAAGCATCCCAAGATGATGTGATCTTCATTTATGGGCTTGTGTAAGCCATAGATGATGCAATTTAGTAGGATTTGCTAAAAATAATCGACAAGGAATGAATGAGTTAATCATAACGGATGAAAAAAGACAAATTTAAATTTGTTAAAATGATCGGAGTTCGTACTTTTGTGCCGGAAAGTTGGCAGAGTGGTCGAATGCGGCGGTCTTGAAAACCGTTGTCTGTAACAGGACCGGGGGTTCGAATCCCTCACTTTCCGCACCCATCAAGACATTTAATATCAGAACCCTATAAATACACTATTTATAGGGTTTTTGCTTTTATAGGCCTTCCTAACTATTTCCTTATTCCAGTTTCAAACGAGACCCTAGCGAGACCCTAAAATTTAGTCTTGTAGGGTCTCGCTAAAATGAACCGGTCAAAGCTGGTTTAACCTAGTCGTCAAGTGAACATCTTGACAACTAACCGGGTAAGGAATAAATTGAATAAATAAATAAAGTACCACCACTATGAACACCACTATCACCCTACACATCTATGCACGGGCGGCAAAAGCCAATGCAGCAGGCCATCATCCCCTTTATGTACGGATAACCATTGACGGGAAAAGAACAGAATTTTCCAGCAAGAAATTTATCAATCCCAAGCAATGGGATCAAAAGATGATGAAAATGAAGGGCAACACCGAAGAAGCCCGTTCAATCAACAGCTACCTCGAAAAGCTAAAAGCTAAGATCACACAAACGCAGATTGTTTTAGAATATCAGGAAATCGCGCTTACACTAGAGAGTTTTATGCATGTATTTATCGGCAAAAGTGCTGAGTGGAATTGCAACTTAAAGTAGGAGACTTTTTTATGCTGCCAATCTATCTTTTTCTAGCAGCATCTCTTCAATCTGTTTGGGTGTCTTATAGCCCAGAGCAGAAT